>NZ_JBSFGJ010000014.1:0-57330 GCF_053596515.1 Nonomuraea sp. NPDC001684 | reverse complement strand
CGGCCTCGTAGGTGCGGCCGATGTCCTTGGGGTCGATCGGCAGGTAGGGCACCGCCCAGGTGAACTCGGCCACCGGCGTGCCGGCCGCCGCGGCGTCGCGCTCCAGGTGCTCGAAGCCCTTCTTGATGGCGTCCTGGTGGGAGCCGGAGAAGGCGGTGTAGACCAGCTCGCCGCCCCACGGGTGGCGCGGGTGCACGGGCAGCTGGTTGCAGTACTCGGTGACGCGGCGGATCTCGTCGATGTCACTGAAGTCGATCTCGGGGTCGACGCCCTGCGAGAACAGGTTCATGCCCAGGGTGACCAGGCACACGTTGCCGGTGCGCTCGCCGTTGCCGAACAGGCAGCCCTCGATGCGGTCGGCGCCGGCCATGTAGCCCAGCTCGGCGGCGGCCACGGCGCTGCCCCGGTCGTTGTGCGGGTGCAGCGACAGCACGATCGAGTCGCGGTGCCGCAGGTTGCGGTGCATCCACTCGATCTGGTCGGCGTAGACGTTGGGCGTGGCCATCTCGACCGTGGCGGGCAGGTTGATGATGACCTTGCGGTCGGGGGTGGGCTGCCACACCTCGTTGACGGCGTCGCACACCTCGACGGCGTACTCCAGCTCGGTGCCGGTGAACGACTCGGGCGAGTACTGGTAGAAGACGTCGACGTCGGTGGCCTCGGCCAGCTTCCTGACCAGCTTGGCGCCCTCGACGGCGATGGCGGTGATGCCCTCCTTGTCCTGGCCGAACACGACGCGGCGCTGGAGGGTGGAGGTCGAGTTGTACAGGTGGACGATGGCCTGCTTGGCGCCCTCGATCGCCTCGAAGGTGCGCTCGATCAGCTCGGGCCTGGCCTGGGTCAGCACCTGGATGACGACGTCGTCGGGGATGCGGCCCTCGTCGATGATCTGCCGGACGAAGTCGAAGTCGGTCTGGGAGGCGGCCGGGAAGCCGACCTCGATCTCCTTGTAGCCCATGCGTACCAGCAGCTCGAACATCTGGAGCTTGCGGTGGGAGTCCATCGGGTCGATCAGGGCCTGGTTGCCGTCGCGCAGGTCGACCGCGCACCACCGGGGCGCCTTGGTGATGACCTGGTCGGGCCAGGTGCGATCGGTCAGCCGGATCGGTTCGAACGGCTGATAACGATGGGCCGGCATGGGACTGGGCTGCTGGGCGTTCATGTCTGCTGCTCCTCGTCGGTCGAGTCGAAAGCGGCCGACGCGCATGACTGGCTCCGCGACGAGGGAGCCGGCCTTACAGGCCCTCGCCGCGGCAGCTAAGAAGCAGCCCGCGCAGCATGCCAAGCACGCTACCAGACGTCTCGGGATTCGCTGCCCTTGATCTCACATCATGAGAGCCGATCGGTCCACCGATGGTGAAACACCAGGTCAGGGCCGCGAAATTCCGGCGCGCGCCACTGTTGGTCCGGGATGAGCACGCTCAGGCAGGTGACTGGTCCGGGATGAGCACGCTCAGGCAGGTGACGCAGCCCTCCAGCCGCTCGAACTCCGAGATGTCCACCCTCGTCACGACGAGCCCGCGCCGCTCCAGCATCGCCGCGGTCCTCGGGGCGGAGGCGGCCAGCAGCACCCGGTCGCCGCCCAGCGGCACCACGTGCGCGCCCGGCTCCTCCGGCGGTTCGAGCAGGCCGGGCAGCTCGACGCGACCGGGATCGCCGATGAGCGTCCCGTCGGGCAGGGCGGTCACCGCCGACTTCAGGTGCAGCACGCCGCGCAGGCCCACGGGCACGACCCGCCGCTCGGGCAGCAGGGCGGCGAGCTGGCTGACGCCCTCGTCGTCGGTGCGGGCCGACCTGCCGACGTACACGGTGGGGCCGACCTGGAGCACGTCGCCGCCGTCCAGGGTGCCGGGGCGGGCGATCCGGACCGCCTTCAGGCCGAGCTCCCGTACGGCCCGCTCCACGGACTCCACCTCCGGACGCCGCTCCGGCGCGCCCGGCCGGGTGAGCACGGCCAGCCGCCCCGACACCACCACGGCGTCCTCCACGAAGGGCGCGTCGGGCAGGTGGTCGGCGTCCTCGGCGTAGACCGGCCGCCATCCGGCCGCGGCCAGCGCCGCGACGTAGGCGTCGTGCTGGTGACGTGCGCGTTCGTGGTCCACGGGCGCACGCTCGATGTGCGTGACGATGCCCTCGGCGATCCGGGGTCCGGGCTTCCTTACCAGCGCGATACCAGACATAGGGCGTGTTCTATCACGCAGTCGTTAGAGTCTTGGGCATGCGGGACGACGAGATTCTCACCAGGATCAGCGCTCTGGTCGCCGAGGAGCACGAGCTGCGCGGCAGGCTGTCGGCGGGCGAGGTCACCTCCGACGAGGAGCACGCGCGGGTCAAGCAGCTGGAGGTGGCGCTCGACCAGTGCTGGGACCTGCTCCGGCAGCGCCGGGCCAGGCGCGGCGCGGGCGAGGACCCCGACGGCGCGGCCGTCCGCCCGGCCGGCGAGGTGGAGAACTACCGGCAGTAGGGCCCACCGGCGGTAAAACGGCTGGCCGGAGGCGGCGCCGATGCGATTGGCTGGACGGATGCACATCCAGCCAATCGACTTCGACCGGCCGGGCGAGCTGATGACGGGCCTGCACGACGCCTACCTGGCCGCCCACGCGCACGAGCCCGGCCCCAAGTTGTCGCTCACCCGCCTGTCCGTCATCGCCCTCCTCGGCCCTCCCGGCGACCGGGTCGAGTCCTGGGTCCTGACCGACGGCGGCAAGGTCGCCGGCGGCTACAGCCTGGCGCTGCCCCAGTCCGACAACCGGCACATGGGCTGGCTGTTCCCGCTCGTGGTCCGGCCCGAGCTGCGCGGCCGCGGCCTCGGGAGCGAGCTGTTCGAGCACGCCCTCGGCCGGATGCGCGCCCACGGCCGCACCCTGCTGCTCACCGAGACGCCCACCACCGGCGTCGGCGCCCGCTTCGCCCGCGCCCACGGGATGACGGTCGCGCTCCAGGAGGCCCGCCGCACGCTCGACCTGCGCACGGCCGACTGGGCCGCGCTGCGCGGCATGCTGCCCGAGGTGCCGGGCTACCGCGTCGAGCGGTTCGCCGGCCCGGCCGGTCCTGAGCTGCTGGCCGACCTCGCCACGCTGATGAGCGGCATGAACGACGCCCCGCGCGACGCCGACGTCGAGGACATGACCTTCAACCTCGACCGCCTGCGCCTGCGCGAGGAGCGCGTCACGCTCGGCGGCGAGACCTGTTACACGGTGATCGCCAGGCGCGAGTCCGACGGCGCGCCCGCCGGCTACACGCGGATCTACCTCACCGCCGACCGCTCCGACGGCTGGGGCCACCAGGCCGACACCACCGTCCTGCGCGAGCACCGCGGCCATCGGCTGGGCCTGCTGCTCAAGCTGTCCAACCTGCTGTGGCTGCGCGAGCGCGAGCCCCACCTGGAGCGGATCATCACCTGGAACGCCACGTCCAACGCCCACATGCTGGCCATCAACGAGGCCATGGGGTTCGAGCTGCTCGACGAGTGGGACGAGTGGCGGCTGACGGTCTGACCTTTCCCCGGCTAACCTGACACGTCATGACGTTGGAGGCGCTGAGGGACGCGGATCCGCGGCAGGTGGGGCGCTACGCCCTCCTGGGCCGGCTGGGCGAGGGCGGCATGGGCGTCGTCTACCTGGGCGAGGAGCCCGGCGGCACCCGGGTGGCCGTCAAGCTCATCCACGCCAGGATGGACGCCGACCCCGACTTCCGGCGCAGGTTCGCCCGCGAGGTGGCCGCGGCCCGGCGGGTCGCCCGCTTCTGCACCGCCCCGGTGCTCGACGCCGACGTGCACGCGGACGTGGCGTACCTGGTCACCGAGTACGTCGAGGGGCCCAGCCTGGACGACGCGGTGCGCGACTCCGGGCCGCTGAAGGGCTCCGCGCTCGACGGGCTGGCCGCGGCCATGGCGATGGCGTTGCGGGCCATCCACGGAGCCGGGGTCGTGCACCGTGACCTCAAGCCGTCGAACGTGCTGCTGTCCCAGGTGGGGCCCAAGGTCATCGACTTCGGCATCGCGCGGCTGGCGGAGTCGGAGATGAGCAGCGCGATCGTGGGGACGCCGTCGTACATGTCGCCCGAGCAGGTGGCGGGGTCGCGGGTCGGGCCGGCCTCGGACATCTTCTCGTGGGGCTGCACGGTCGCCTTCGCCGCCGGGGGGCTGCCGCCGTTCGGGTCGGGGTCGGTGCCGACGATCCTGTTACGCATCGTCAACGAGGCTCCCGAGCTGCGGGGGTTGTCGGGGCCGCTGCTCGACCTGGTGACCGCGTCGCTGGCCAAGAGCCCGGCCGCCCGCCCCACGGCCCAGGACCTGATGGACGCCCTCAGCACCGCCACCCCCTCCGCCGCCCTCCCCACCCCACCCCCCTCCCCCACCACCGGGCCGCCGCCCACCGTCCCCCCTTCACCTCCCACCGCCGGGACGCCGGGCACCGTCCCCCCTTCTCCTCTCGAAGGGACGGACGCGACGGCGGCGGGGAAGCGGCGCATGAGGCTGCTGGCCGCGGCCGCGGCGGTCGTGGTGGCGGCCGCCGGCGTCACCACGGCCCTGCTGTGGCCCCACGACGACACCCCCGCGAGCACCCGCACGGCCACCGGCACAGAACCGGCCTCCACCGCCACACCCCGCAACCCGCTGCGCGAGAACGGCGTCACCTTCTGGTCCGAGAAGGAGAAGGCCGCCGCCCGCCAGGCCGCCGTGTGGCGCAAGGACCGCCCGGCCGACGCCGCGCTCATGGAGCGGCTGGCCGCCGTCCCGCACGCCATCCGCCTGAACCAGCCCGAGGTCAGGGCCACGGTCGAGACCGCCGTGACCGCCGCGCAGGAGGCGGGCGGCGTGCCCGTCTTCCTGGTCAACCACATGCCGGGCGGCGGCGACTGCGCCGCCGTCGGCGCGGGCGGGATGCAGGTCTACCAGGAGTGGGTCAAGGGCGTCGCCCGCCAGATCGGCGACCGCAAGGCCGTGATCATCCTGGAGCCGTCCAGCCTGGTCAACCTTCCCGGCACCAAGGACTGCACACTGGCCGGCACGGCCGAGCAGCGCTACCGGGACCTGCGCGAGGCCGTGCGATCGCTCAAGACCGGGCACCCCGGCACGGCCGTCTACCTCGACGGCAGCCAGGACCTCTACCCCGGCACCGAGGTCATGGCCCAGCGCTTGATCGGCGCCGGGATCGACCGGGCCGACGGGTTCTTCGTCAACACCGCCTCCTTCCAGCCCACCCCCAAGGCCGTCGAGTACGGCAAGTCGCTGTCGGCCTGCATCGCCGTCATGCGCAGGACGGGCGGCGCCACCTGCCCGAAGGACGCCGACCCCGGCGGCGACCTGCCGCACTTCGTGGTGGACACGGCCAGGAACGGCCAGGGCTCGTGGTCGCCGACGAAGAAGTACAAAGACCCGCAGACCTGGTGCAATCCACCGGGCCGGGGCGTCGGCGAGCGGCCCACGACCGACACGGGCGAGGAGCTGGCGGACGCCTACCTGTGGATCACCCGGGCCGGCAGCTCGGGCGGACGGTGCCGGCGCGGCACGAACGGCGACAAGGACCCCGAACGCGGCGTGGTGGCGCCGGCGAGCGGCGAGTGGTGGGCCGATCTGGCGCTCGAACGCGCGAAGAACGCCCGGCCCCCGTTGCGCTGAGGAAAACCCGATGTTAAGCGCACGTTAGATCTGAGCCGCCGCACCTTGTCCGAACAACCTTCTGGGGAGAGGCTCTGGCCTGCATCCACTCCCCCCAGGAGGTCCTACATGAACAAAGCGCGCGTGCCGTGGAAGGCAGTGATCGGCGGCTCCGTCGGCAATCTGGTCGAGTGGTACGACTGGTTCGTCTACAGCAGCTTCGCCGTGTACTTCGCCGCTTCGTTCTTCCCTGACGGGGACGACACGGCCAAGCTGCTCAACACCGCGGCCATCTTCGCCGTCGGCTTCTTCATGCGCCCGCTCGGCGGCTGGCTGCTCGGCCGCTACGCCGACCGCCGGGGCCGCAAGGCGGCGCTCACGCTCACCGTCACGCTGATGTCGGCCAGCGCGCTGCTGATCGCCATCGCGCCGACGTACGAGTCGGTCGGTTACGCCGGCGCGCTGGTCCTGGTGGTCGCGCGACTGCTCCAGGGCCTGTCGGTGGGCGGCGAGTACGCCGCCAGCGCCACGTACCTGACCGAGGCCACCCCGCGCGGCCGGCGCGGCTTCGCCTCCAGCTTCCAGTACGTCTCCATGACCGCCGGCCAGCTCGTCGGCCTCGGCCTGCAGATCATCCTGCAGAACACGATGTCGAAGGAGGCCCTGAGCTCCTACGGCTGGCGGGTGCCGTTCGTGGTCGGGGCCCTGGCCGCCGCCGTCGTGTTCTACCTGCGCCGCAGCCTGCTGGAGACCGAGGCGTACGGCGAGGAGGAAGAGGAGCGCCGGGACAAGGGCACGATCAGGCAGCTCCTGGCGCACAAGAAGGAGGCGCTGCTGGTCATCGCCCTGACCATGGGCGGCACGGTCGCGTACTACACCTACACGACGTACCTCACCAAGTACCTGTCGAACACCGCGGGCCTGCCGAAGGAGACGGCCACGCTGGTCAGCTTCTGCGCGTTGTTCATCTTCATGTGCCTGCAGCCGCTGGCCGGGTCGCTGTCGGACCGCATCGGGCGCCGGCCGCTGCTGATCACGTTCGGGATCGGGTCGATGCTGGGCACGGTGCCGCTGATGACCGCGCTGGGCGGGGCGAGCGGCTTCGGGGGCGCGCTCGTCCTGTCGCTCGCCGGCCTGGTGATCGTGACCGGCTACACCTCGATCAACGCGGTGGTGAAGGCCGAGCTGTTCCCGACGCACGTGCGCGCGCTGGGGGTGGCGCTGCCGTACGCGATCGCGAACGCGCTGTTCGGCGGCACCGCGGAGTACGTCGCCCTGTGGTTCAAGGACAAGGGCATCGAGTCCGGCTTCTACTGGTACGTCTCCGCCTGCGCCGCCGTCTCCCTGGTCGTCTACCTGACCATGCGCGAGACCCGCGACGCGGCGCTGTCCCGCAGCGAGGGCGCCGAGCCGTCGGATCCGGTCACCGCCCGCGTCTAACCTGGCACCATGCGGGTTCTCCTGGTCGAGGACGACGATCGTCTCGCCTCCGCGCTCACCACCGCGCTGGCCCGGCACGGCCATTCGGTCACCCGCGCCGGCCTGGCCGTCGACGCCCTCCGCCTGGCGGGGGGCGTCGACTTCGTCCTGCTCGACCTGGGCCTGCCCGACATGGACGGGCTCGACGTGCTGCGCCGGCTGCGCCGCGTCTCGGCGGTGCCGCTCATCGTGGTCACCGCCCGCACGCAGGAGCGCGAGGTGCTGCGCGGCCTGCGCTCGGGGGCCGACGACTACCTGGTCAAGCCGTTCCGCACGGTCGAGCTGATGGCCCGCATGGAGGCGGTGCTGCGGCGCGGCACGCGTCCGATGCCGGCGCGCGACCATGTGGTGTGCGTCGGCGACGTGCGCATCGACCTGGAGTGCAGGCAGGTCACGGTGGCCGGGCGGCCGGTGGCGCTGACCAGGCGCGAGTTCGACGTGCTGGCGCTGCTGGCCCGCGAGCCGGGCGTGGTGCGCAGCCGGGAGGAGATCCTCGACGAGGTCTGGGGCGATCCGCTGCTGTCGGCGTCCCGGTCGCTCGACGTGCACGTGGCGGGGCTGCGGTCCAAGACCGGGCGTCCTGGGCTGGTGGAGACGTTGCGCGGCACCGGCTACCGGCTGGGCCCGGCGGGATGAACGCGCGGCTGGTGGTCACGTTCACCACGCTGATCGTCTTCCTGATCGCGGCGCTGGCGGTGCCGCTCGGCCTGGCCTACGCCTCCCACCGGACCAACCGCCTGCTGCTCGACCGGCGCGCCGACGCCACCCGCTTCGCCGAGCTGGCCGACGCCGCGGCCCGCGACGACGACCGCACGGGCCTGATCACCGAGGTGTCCCGCTACGCCGACCTTTACGGCGCGGCCGTCCGGGTGCGCGACCGCGACGGCTCGATCCTGGTCTCGGCCGGCCGGTTCGAGGCCGACGACCGGGAGGCGACCCGGCTCGCGCTGTCCGGCCGCACGACCGAGGACCTGCCCACTGTCAGCCCGTTCGGCCCGGCCACGGTGCTGCTGGCCGAGCCCGCCGGGCGTGACGCGCAGGTGTCCGGCGTGGTGCTGCTGGAGGCCCCGACCGGGCAGGCCCGGCTGGACGTGTCGCTGGTCTGGGGCGCGCTGGCGGCGGGGGCGCTGGTCGCGCTGGCCTGGTCGGCGCTGGCGGCCCGGCGGCTGGCCCGCTGGATCCTGCGGCCGGTGACCGAGCTCGACCGCACCACGCGGGCCATCGCGCAGGGTCAGCTCGACGCGCGGGCGCATCCCGGGGCGGGCCCGTCGGAGCTGCGGCGGCTGGAGGAGCGCTTCAACGCGATGGCCGACGCGGTCTCGGCGGCGATGGAACGGCAGCGGGCCTTCGTGGCCGACGCCTCGCACGAGCTGCGCACCCCGCTCACCGTGCTCGGGCTGCGGCTGGAGAACCTGGAGCCGCACCTGCGCGAGGAGGGCACGGCCGAGTACGCCGAGGCGATGTCCGAGCTCGACCGGCTGGTGTTGCTGGTGGAGGACCTGCTGGTGCTGGCCAAGGTCGAGGCGGGCGCGGGCCTGGCGGGCAAGGAGGCCGGGCTCGGCGAGCGGCTGGCGGTGTGGCGCGAGGTCTACGCGGCCAAGGGCGTGTGCCTGGTGGCCGACGTCCCGGCGGGCGCGGTGGTGCCGGAGGCGGCGGCCAGGATCGCCGACATCGCCCTGGACAACGCCCAGAAGTTCGTCCCCGAGGGCGGCACGGTGACGGTCACGCTCGACGGCGGGACGCTGCGCGTGGCCGACGACGGGCCGGGGCTGGGCGCGGCGGAGCGGGCCGAGGCGCTGGGGCGGTTCTGGCGGTCGGGGGCGCACGCCAACGTCCCGGGCAGCGGGCTCGGCCTGGCCATCGCGGCCGAGCTGGCCAAGGCGTGCGGGGCCACCCTGCGGCTGCTGCCCGCCGTGCCGCACGGGCTGGTGGTCGAGCTGGCCCTGGCTCAGCCGTAGACCGAGCGGTAGTAGCGGGCCGCGCCCGGGTGCAGGGGCACGACGCCGGTGCCGATGGCGTAACGCCTGTCGAGGCGGCCGCCGGGAGCCGAGGGGGCCTGGAGGCGGTCGCGGGCGCGGAAGAGCGTCTCGGTGACGGTGAAGGCCAGGTCGTCGGGGAGCGTCGTACGGCACATCAGGTAGCTCGGCGTGCCCACGGTCGGCACCTGCCTGGCCAGCCCGTACGCGCCGGCCGGCACGGCGGCGTGCTCGTAGACCGGCCCGTAGCGGCGGCGCAGCACCGGCACCAGCGACTCCAGCGGCACCAGCGCGATGTCGTCGAGCGCGGCGAGCGCGGGCGTCGGCACGCCCCCCGACCAGAAGAACGCCTCGATGCGGCCGCCGCGCAGCTCGGTGACGGAGGCGTCGAGGCCGAGCCTGGTGATCTGCGGCGGCGTGCGCAGCCCGGCGGCCGACAACACGCGCGTCGCGGTCACCGCCGTGCCCGACCCCTCGACCCCGATCGACACCGGACGCCCCGCCAGGTCGCCGACGCCGGTGATGCGCGCGCCCTCGCGCACGACCAGATGCACGTAGTTCATGTACATCCGGGCCAGCGCGGAGACCGGCTGGTGGCGCACCCTGACCGCGTCGTCGGCGCTGTCTGCCAGCGCGAACCCGACGTCGGCCCGGCCGCCGGCCATCATGGTGAGGTTCTGGACGCTGGCCGCGGTCTCCACCACCCGCACGGTCAGCCCGTCGTGCCGCAGCTCGCCCGCCAGCCGCTGCCCGAGCGCGCCGTACGGGCCGCCCGCCAGCCCGGTGACCAGCCGCAGCTCGGCGGGCCTGGCCGTGGAGCAGCCGGCCGCGAGCGCGGCGAGCCCGAGGAAGGCTCGGCGGGACATGGGCATGATGTCACGGTATCCGGTCACGCAGAATGGACAGTGTGACCGAACGGGACGCACGCCTGCGCATCGCCGCCGAGCTGAGGATGTTCGTGCCCGTGAGCCGCCGCGGGGAGTGGCAGCGGGTGACCACCGACGGCACCTCGACGCTCGGCCATCACGTGGAGTCGCTCGGCATCCCGCTGACCGAGGCGGGGCCGATGCTGTCGGAAGGCCGCGGCGTGGCCCCGTCCCACCTGCTCGCGCCGGGCGAGACGGTCGAGGTGCACCCGATGCCCCGGCCGCAGCCGCTGCCCGCCGAGCCGCGGTTCCTGCTCGACGTGCACCTCGGCACGCTGGCCCGGCGGTTGCGCCTGCTCGGCGTGGACACCGCGTACCACAACGACATGGACGATCCGGCGCTGGTGGTCCAGGCCAACGAGGAGCGTCGGGTGCTGCTCACCCAGGACCGCGGCCTGCTGCGCCGCCGCGCGCTGTGGCTGGGCGCCTACGTCCACGGCTCGCGCGCCGCCGACCAGCTCCGCGACGTGCTCGAACGCTTCGAGCCGCCGCTGGCTCCGTGGACGCGCTGCACGGCCTGCAACGGCGTGCTCGTGCCGGTGACGAAGGAGGAGGTCGGGCCGCTGCTGGAGGCCGGCACCCGGCGCAGCTACGACGCCTACGGCCGGTGCGGCGACTGCGGACAGGTCTACTGGCAGGGCGCGCACAGCGACAACCTTGAGGAGATCGTGCAATCGGCGCGCATTTGGGCCAATAGCCGCTGATTCGCGCTTTGAGAACGACCGTCAAGTTGATCTCAAAAACACCCTCGGCCGGGGGTTACGCGGACGATCAAGGGTATGAGCAGGGGAAACGGCATCACCCGAAATCGGGTGCATACTGACACCCTTCCACCCCGTTGAGCAAAAGACTCCAATTCGACGTTTATCCGGAAAAATTCGGATACGTCGCGTTTCCGCGTATCCATCTCGCGGCGCACGATCGGGGGAAATACCGCAAATGGCCAAGAATCGAAAGCTCGGCCACGGCGCCGGGCCCGCTCCACGCGTATGGAGCGTCAGAAGGAAGTGGGCCACCGCCATTGTCGGCATGGCCACGACGCTGGTGGGCCTGCCCGGCGTCGTGGTGAAGTACAGCCAGGCGCAGAGCGAGCGGGAGACGCCCCGGCTCGTCATCACCGCGCCCGTCACCGGCCCTGGGGCCACCGCCTCGCCCTGCCCGCTGGTGAGAGGCACCGCCACGCTGCCCGAGGGCACGACCCTGCTGATCGGCGTACGCCGGACGACCGGCACGCCGCGCACCAGACACACCCGCTTCTACCGCGTCGACCCCGTGCGGGCCTCCGGCCAGTGGGACGTGCCCGTCTCGCTCGAAGGCGGCGACCCCGCGATGGCCGGGGAGTGGTACGCGATCACCGCGCTCACCGTGCCGACCGAGTGGGCCGACTTCCTGGAGAAGGTCGGCGGCACCCCGGGCGATCCGCTGATGTCCGCGTCCGCGATGCCGCCGCACGTGGGCGAGACGCCCTCCATAGAGGTCCAGCGGGACGCCGGCCCCGCCACCTGCTGAACCCCACCGTGACCTCGCCGTCAGGCGCGGTCGAACTCGCTCGCCTTCACGCCCGCCACGAACGCGTCCCACTCGGCGGGCGTGAAGAACAGCTTGGGCCCGTCGGGGTCCTTGGAGTCACGCACGACGACCAGCTCAGCCTGCCCGCCCTTGTGCGCAGGGCCGCCAGGAACGTTCTTGAGCTCGGCGATCTCGACGCAGTTGCCGCCGTTGTCGCCGGAAAAACTGGACTTCTGCCACTGGACACAGCTCAGGTCCATCGTTCCACCATGGCTTTCTTTATCGTTTCAAGGGACATGCTCAAGGGCAACGCCTCGGTACGGATGGCCTCGAACCGCTCCACGGCCGCCGAGACGTCCTCATGATCGCTCGTCGTGATGCCGCGCACCGCGGTTTCCGCGTACAACACCTCGGAGCCTCCGTCCAGGGTCGCGATCACGAAGCCACCCGTCAAGCCGGAGTGCAGCCCGTGCGGGAGGACCTGGATGCTGAGCCGCGGGGTGACCGCGTCGAGCAGCCGCCGCAGTTGACCCTTCATCAGCTCCGGCCCGCCGATGGGCCGGAACAGCACCGCCTCGTCGATGACGCAGCGCAGCGACGGAGGGTCGTCGCGGGCAAGGATCGCCTGCCTCTCCATGCGCGCGGCCACCGCGGCCTCGTTGCCGCGCAGCAGGGCGCGGGCGTACTGCTCGGTCTGCAGGAGGCCGGGCACCAGGAGCGGCTCGTAGGTGCGCAGGGTGAGCGCCGCCTGCTCCTTCTCGTGCCACTTGCCGAACCAGGAGGGGAAGATCTGACCCTTGCGCCAGTCGAGCAGGCGGCGCAGGGCTCCGCCGGTGCCGAGGGCCTTGTCGCAGGCCTCGGCGAACTCGGGGCTGGCCGGGAGCTGACCGGTCTCGACGCCGCTGATCAGGCCCTCGCTGAAATGGATGCGCTCGGCGAGCTGCCCCTGTGTCAGGCCCGCCGCCTTCCGGTAGTGCCGCAACTCTCTGCCCCATATCGCCTGAGGCGCGTAGAAGTCGGCCACCCTGCCCTCCCCTCGCCCGGGTTCAACGCCAACGGCACGGACTTCAAAGTCCACTCCTTGCAATCAGATCACTACCGACCGTAGTCATATGGCGTCACGCTGGCCACATGAAATCCGAAAGTCCCGCCGTGACGCTCGCCGACCGGCGGCCCCTGCCGGACACGGTCCTCGGCGAACGGCGGATGCCCCGGCACCCCGGTTGCGTCTCCTCCGTGCGGCGGTTCGTCCGCGACGTCGCCAAGGATCACGAAGCGGCGGAGGCCGCCGTCGAGATCGCCCAGCTTCTCGTCTCGGAGCTGGTCACCAACGCGCTCACCCACGCCCGCTCGGCGGAACCCGTCCGGGTCGTGGTGGTCCGGGAGGGCCGGCTGCTGACCGTGGAGGTCCGCGACTCGTGCGCCACCCTTCCCCGGATGGGCCAGGCCGACCCGCTGGCCTGCCGGGGGCGGGGGCTGGCCATCGTCCACAGCCTGTCCCACGACTGGGGCTGGAACCCCGTGCCGCCCGGCAAGGCGGTCTGGTTCCAGGTCGTCGCCTGGGCGTCCTAGCGGCACACGTCGAACGGCTCGACCCCCGGCAGGTACGCCCGCCACTCCGCCGCCGTGAGCGCGCGGCCGGCGCGGGCGCACACGGTCGCGGCCACATGCCGCCGGTCGAGGTCGTGCGTACGGAAGGCGCCGTCGTCGTCCAGGGTGTACAGCTTGGTGCCGTCGGCCGAGAAGCCGAGCCAGACGTTGTCGCCGGTCGACTCGGCCATCGCGTCGAACACGACCCCGACGTACCGCCGCGAGGCCACGTCCCACAGGCGGATCCGCGGGCCCTTCTCGTACGTGGCGATCAGCCGTCCGTCGGGCGACCAGACCGGCAGCGCGAACTGCTCCGCGCCCGGCACGCTGGGGAAGGCGCCGAGCATGGTCCGCAGGTCCCGGTCCCACAGCGTGATCCGGTCAGGATGCGAGAAGGCCACCTGGCGGCCGTCCGGGCTGTAGGCGAAGGCGCCGCCGACCCGCCGGGCCTCGGCCCCCAACGGCAGCGCGGTCCCGCCCGCCGGATCGTAGAGCCGCACCTCAGGGCCTCCCATGAGCAGCCGCGAACCGTCCGGCGCGAAGCTCATCGGCCCGGCGCCCGTCACCTTCGTGGTCCGCGCCCGCGAACTCGTGAGGTCGTGCAGCTCCAGCGGCAGCGGCCCCTCGAACCTGGACGGCAGCACGGCCAGGGTCCGGCCGCCGGGGTCGAAGGCGAGCGCGTCGGCCTTCTCCGCCCCCTTCCCGGCCAGCCCGAACGCCTGCGCGACGGCATACCCCGGGTTATCGCCCTCTGAAACATGAATTTGTGCGGCCCCTGCCCGGCACACCCCTGGACATGCCTTACCGTGCGCTTATCGAGCCTGTAGGCAGAATGAGACACCGGAACCGGAAAGAGGGTGTACCAGGCGTGCGAGTGCTGGTTGTCGAGGATGAGCGGGTGCTCGCCGACGCGATCGCGACCGGGCTGCGGCGTGAGGCCATGGCCGTCGACGTCGCCTACGACGGCGGCGGCGCCCTTGAGCGCACCTCCTACATCGACTACGACGTGATCGTGCTCGACCGCGACCTGCCGGTCGTGCACGGCGACGAGGTGTGCCGCCGGCTGGTCGAGCAGCGCTCGGCCTCGCGGATCCTCATGCTGACCGCCTCCGGCGACGTGGACGACAAGGTGGAGGGGCTCGGCCTCGGGGCCGACGACTACCTGGCCAAGCCGTTCGTGTTCATCGAGCTGGTGGCCCGGGTGCGCGCGCTCGGCCGGCGTTCGGCGCCCGCCCTGCCGCCCGTGCTGGAGCGGGCCGGGATCCGCCTCGACCCGGGCAAGCGGCTGGTCGAGCGCGACGGCAAGGAGATCGTGCTCACCAAGAAGGAGTTCGCGGTCCTGGAGGAGCTGATGCGCGCCGAGGGCGCGGTGGTCAGCCAGGAGGACCTGCTGGACAAGGCGTGGGACGAGAACATCGACCCGTTCACCAACGTCGTCCGGGTGACCATGATGACGCTGCGGAAGAAGCTGGGCGAGCCTCAGGTGATCGAGACCGTGCCCGGGGTTGGGTACAAGTTGTGAGCGAACGGCCAGAGCGCGGGGCGGGGCCGACGCATCCGATGATCAGCCCCCATTCGGCAAGGAAGGCGACGCGCGTGCAGGAGGCGCCACCCCCGACCGGCCCGCCGGCCTGGGACGGCCCGCCCCCGCCCGGCTCCGAGACGCCCGCCCGCAGCACCCTGGAACGGGTCAGGGGGCTGCCGGCCAAGGTGAGCATCCGGTGGCGGCTCACGCTCACCTACAGCGCTCTGGTGTTCGCCGCCGCGGCGGTGCTGCTGTTCGTCGTCTACTCGATCGTCGGCAAGTCGATCGAGAACGCCTGGCCCGACCTGATCACCGACGACCTCGACCCGCTCGACGCCGCCATCATGCAGAACCGGTGGACCCTGGCCAAGGGGCGGGCCGTCAGCAGCGCGCGCGACGCGCTGTTCACCAGCTCCTTCATGGCGCTGGCCGGGGTCGGCATCCTCGCGCTCATCATCGGCTACTTCGTGGCCGACCGGGCGCTGCGGCCGGTCACCCAGATGACCAGCGCGGCCCGCAAGCTCTCGGAGAGCACGCTCGCCCACCAGCGCATCGCCCTGCGCGGCCCCAACGACGAGCTGAAGGAGCTGGCCGACACCTTCGACGCCATGCTCACCCGGCTCAACATCGCCTTCGACACCCAGCGCAGATTCGTGGCCAACGCCTCCCACGAATTGCGCACGCCGTTGACGATTAACCGGACGGTCCTGGAGATCGCGTTGTCGGATCCGGAGGCGTCCGAGGACCTCAAAGCGCTCGGCCGCACGCTGCTGGAAGTCAACGCGCGTAACGAGAAGCTCATCGAGGGACTGCTGTTGCTCGCCAGGAGCGAACGAGAACTCGCGGTGCGCAAACCGCTCGACGTTCAGGAAGTCGCGCAGACGGCCGTGGAACAGCTCGCGCCCTTCGCCGCCGAACACGGCGTGACCGTTGTGGCCGAACTGGTCAGCGCGCCTACCGTGGGCGACCCGGTGCTTCTGGAGCGGTCGGTCAGCAACCTGCTGGAGAACGCCGTGAAGTACAACCTTCCCGAAAACGGAAAAGTCTGGATCCGGACGGGAATGGCAGACGGGGGGCTGGTTGTTCAGGTGGCCAACACGGGGCAGCACGTCCCGGCGTACGAGGTGAACAGCCTGTTCGAGCCGTTCAGGAGGCTCCACGCCGACCGCGTGGAATCGGCCAAGGGATCGGGTCTGGGGCTGTCCATCGTCCGTGCGGTGGTGCAGGCACACGGTGGAAACGTGACCGCGGTGCCGCGTGATGGCGGAGGACTTGTGGTGACGATTCGGCTTCCGACGCGTTGACCGAGCGTCCTTGAGTGGTCCATGGGGCGCCGACGGGTGACGTTCAGGGGTGTTCGTCCGCGTGTTGATGTAGTGGGGGCGTCTCGTTCTCGCCGTACATGTGGTTGGATGTGCCGTCGAACACGGTCGTGCATGACGCCAAGGCTGTGGGTTTCGCCATATTTGGCTAACCATTGCCGTCGGCAGCAGGCCCTGTCGTGTTGGGAGGTTCGTTGTCCGTTCGCGCGGGGTACCGATGGAAAATCTCCCCGACGGAACGGGCACAAGATGGGCCTCCCGGACGTTAGAAGACGCGCGATGAGCGCGAAGACATATAGATGAGGGGGATGGAGTAAGCACAATGGCTACCGACTACGACAGCCCGCGAAAGACAGACGACGACCTGGGGGAGGACAGCCTCCAAGAGCTCCAGGCACGGCGTACCGACAAGTCGTCCGGCAGCATCGACATCGACGAGACCGACCTCGCCGAGTCGCTGGAGCTGCCCGGCGCGGATCTGTCGAACGAAGAGCTCTCCCTGCGGGTGATTCCCCGTCAGGCCGACGAGTTCACCTGCTCGCGCTGCTTCCTGGTGCACCACCGCAGCCAGCTGGCCTCCGAGAAGAACGGCCAGCAGATCTGCCGGGAGTGCGCCGCCTGACCGCTGGAGCGAAGGAGCTCAGGGTGAGGGACCCAAGGCATGACCGAGCCCGCCTACCCTGAGCGGTCGCGACCAAGAGGACGGAGGCATCGCGTTGGCCGAGCCCGAGAAGGACAAGCAACAGACGGACGACGGGATCGCCGACCCCGACAAGGAGGTCGGCGAGCTCGTTGTGCGGCTCACCGCGCCCGGTGAGCTGGAGCCGGCCGAGCGGCGCAGACTGCTCGGCCGACTAGCCAGGTCCCTGGCCGCAGGGGCGAAGAAGGCCCGCGAGAGCGGCGCAGGCCGCGGCCGCTGGCTGGCCGACGTCTTCCTCAACATCGCGCCCCGCATCCCCATCCGCGACCTGTCGACGCTGTCCGAGCATCATCACGGCCTCACCGGCGAGGAGCTCGCCGACGACCTGGTGCGCACCGCCCAGAAGGCCACGATGACGGTCGGAGCCATCGGCGGAGCACTGGCGGCGGCCCAGTTCGCCGCACCACCCCTCCTGCTCTCCGCGCCCGCGCAGCTCGTCGCGGAGACCATCGTCGTCGCCGCGATCGAGGTCAAGCTTCTGGCCGAGCTGCACGAGGTCTACGGCGTCCGCGTCCAGGGCAACGGCACGCAGCGCGCCTTCGCCTTCGCCTCCGCCTGGGCCAAGCAGCGCGGGATCGACCCCCTCGCCCCCGCGTCCGTCTCGCTGGCGCTCGGAGCCGCGTCCAAGGCTGCTCTTCGCAACCGTCTCATGCGCACGCTCGGGCGCCATCTGACCACGTTCGGCCCCTTCCTCACCGGAGCCGTCGCCGGCGGCGCGCTCAACCGCGGCGCGACCGGCAAGCTCGGCAAGGCCATCCGCGCCGACCTGCGCCTCAAGGGCCCGTCGTTGCCGCCGCCCGACCCCCGTGACGAGCTGACGCCGTAGCCAGGCGGCCGCGAGGTCAGACGTCCCGGCTGTCCACCACGCGCTTGAGCTTGCCCACCGACCGCTCCAGCGTCTCGGGGTCCACCACCTCGACCTCGACGCTCACGCCGACGCCCGCCTTGACCGCGTGCCGCAGCGCGCGCCCGGCCTCCTCGCGGCCGGTCGCGCCCGGCCGCGCCTCGACCCTGACGGTGAGCACGTCGAGCCGGTCCGGCCGGGTCAGGTGCAGCTGGAAGTGCGGCGACAGGCCGGGCACGCGCAGCACGAGCTCCTCGATCTGGGTCGGGAACACGTTCACGCCGCGCAGGATGATCATGTCGTCGGTGCGGCCGGTGACCTTCTCCATGCGGCGGAAGGCGGGCCTGGCCGTGCCGGGCAGCAACCGGGTCAGGTCGCGGGTGCGGTAGCGGATGACCGGCATGGCCTCCTTGGTGAGGCTGGTGAACACCAGCTCGCCGCCGTCGGGGGCGGGCTCGCCGGTGAACGGGTCGACGGTCTCGGGATAGAAGTGGTCCTCCCAGACGTGCAGGCCGTCCTTGGTCTCGACGCACTCGTTGGCCACGCCGGGGCCCATGACCTCCGACAGCCCGTAGATGTCGACGGCGTGCAGGTCGAAGCGCTCCTCGATCTCGGCGCGCATGCGCTCGGTCCAGGGCTCGGCGCCGAAGATGCCGATCTCCAGCGAGCTCTCGCGCGGGTCGAGGCCCTGGGCGGCGAACTCGTCGAGCAGCGCCAGCAGGTACGACGGCGTGACCATGATGACCCTGGGCCGCAGGTCGGTGATGAGCTGGACCTGCCGGGCCGTCATGCCGCCGGAGACCGGCACCACCGTGCAGCCCAGCCGCTCGGCCCCGTAGTGGGCGCCGAGACCGCCGGTGAACAGCCCGTAGCCGTACGCCACGTGCACCACGTCGCCCGGACGCCCGCCGGACGCCCGGATCGACCGGGCCATCACCTGCGCCCAGACGTCGAGGTCGGCCTTGGTGTACCCGACGACCGTGGGCTTGCCCGTCGTGCCCGAGGAGGCGTGGACGCGCGCCACCCGCTCGCGCGGCACGGCGAACATGCCGAACGGGTACGACTCGCGCAGGTCCTCCTTGGTGGTGAACGGGAAGAGCGCGAGGTCGTCCAGGCTCCGGCAGTCGCCGGGACGGACGCCGTGCTCGTCGAACTTGCGCCGGTAGAGCGGCACGTTGTCGTAGGCGTGGGACAGCGTCCAGCGCAGGCGCTGCAGTTGCAGGGCCATGAGCTCGTCCCTGGAGACGCGCTCGACCGGGTCGAGCTCCTCGGGCGACGGCGGCGGGAAGGGCCTCATCTCAGCTCCCTGCTGCGCCCGCGGAACTCCGCGACCACCCGGCCGCCGGACCCGCGCACGGTGATGTCGTAGATGCCGCTGCGGCCGTAGGTGGTGCGCTCGGCCGCCTCGGCCACCAGCACGTCACCCTCGTGGGCGGGGGCGACGAAGGTGATCTCGGCCCCGGCCGCCACGGTGACCGGGCCCCGCGTGTTGCACGCGCAGGCGAAGGCGGTGTCGGCCAGGAGGAAGACGTAGCCGCCGTGGCAGATGGCGTGTCCGTTGATCATCTGGCCGGTCACGGCCATCCGGCACACCGCGCGCCCCTCGGCCAGCTCCACCAGCTCGATGCCCAGGGCGGCGGAGGCGGTGTCGGCGTCCAGCATGCGACGCGCGCTCTCCAACTGGTCTCCCTTGCTTACTGACCGAATGTTCGGTAAACACTTCCCCGTCCTGCCGAGCACTGTCAAGGGAGGGCCGGCGCAGCGCAGCTGCAAGGGCCGTCTGTGGGGTATGTCCTGGTTCGTCAGCGGGTCGGCCTCAGCGCGTGAGGAGAGACGATGATCAAGCCGTTCGCCTCGTCGGCGGATCTCGGTGAGAAGCGGCAGTCCCTTGAGGTGCTGGCGGAAGGCGTCTACGCGCTCACCGCCGAGGGCGATCCCAACGTGGGCGCGATCGAGGGCGAGGACTTCCTGGTCTGCTTCGAGGCCCTGGCCACGCCCACGGCCGCCGGCGACTGGCTGGCCAGGCTGCGCGAGCACACCGGCAAACCGGTCAGGTACCTCGTGCTCTCGCACTACCACGCGGTCCGCGTGCTGGGCGCCTCGGCGTTCGGCGCGGACGTCGTCGTGGCCCACGACAAGACCCGCGAGCTGATCGCCGAGCGCGGCGAGCAGGACTGGGCCAGCGAGTACGCCCGGATGCCCCGCCTGTTCAAGGATCCCGGCTCGATCCCCGGCCTGACCTGGCCCACCGCCACCTTCAGCGACACCTTCACCATCGACCTCGGCGGCGGCAGGGGCGACCTGGTGCTGGCCCACTGCGGACGCGGCCACACCGAGGGCGACCTGGTGGCCTGGCTGCCCGACCGGCGCATCCTGTTCGCCGGCGACCTGGTCGAGTCGCAGGCCGCGCTCTACACCGGCGACGCCTTCCACCGCGAATGGGCCTCCGGCACGCTCGACCGCGTCGCCTCGTTCGGGGCCGAGACGCTGGTCGGCGGCAGGGGAGCGGTGGCCCACGGCAAGGCCGAGGTCGAGGCGGCCATCGCCCAGAGCCGCGACTTCCTCACCGTGATGCTGCGCGAGGTCGGCGCGGCGAGCGGGCTGAAGGAGGCGTTCGAGCGCACCCACCGGGCCCTGCGGCCGCGCTACGGCGGCTGGCCCATCTTCGAGCACTGCCTGCCCTTCAACGTCTCCCGCCTCTGGGACGAGCTCCACGGCGTCGAACGGCCGCGCGTCTGGACCGCCGAGCGCGACCGCGAAGTGTGGGACGAGCTCCAGTCATGAGGCCCGCGGAGTCCGTGCCGCAGGTCATCGTCGTCGGCGCGGGCCCGGTCGGCCAGACCGCCGCGTTGCTGCTGGCCCGCTGGGGCATCCGGGTGCTGGTGCTGGACCGGCGGCAGGCCCGCGACGGCGGCGGCTCGAAGTCGATCTGCCAGCAGCGCGACGTGCTCGACATCTGGGCCGCGGCGGGCGCGGGCCGGGTGGCGGAGGAGGGGCTGGCCTGGACCACCGCCCGCACGTACTACCGCGACCGCGAGCTGTTCTCCTGGTCCTTCGACGGCCAGGGCCCGCTGCCGCCGTGCGTGAACATCTCCCAGGCCCGCACGGAGCAGCTGCTCGACGAGGTCATCGCCGACCAGCCGCTCATCGAGGTGCGCTGGGGCCACGAGGTCACCGGGCTGGTCCAGGACCCGGCGGGGGTGGAGGTCCAGTGCGGGCAGCGGCTGCTGCGCGCCCCCTACGTGCTGGTCTGCGCGGGCGCCAGGGCCCAGCAGGTACGCCGGTCGCTCGGCGTCTCCTTCGACGGTGAGGCGTTCGACGACCAGTTCCTGATCTGCGACATCCGGGCGGATCTGCCCGGCTGGGAGAACGAGCGGCGCTTCTACTTCGACCCCGTGTGGAACCCGGGCCGGCAGGTCCTCATCCATCCCTGCCCCAACGGGACGTACCGGATCGATTGGCAGATCGCGCCGGACTTCATCCCAACAAGAGACGATATTTCGCAGAAAATCCAGCAAATCATCGGGGATCGGCCGTACGAGCTGATCTGGCACAGCACGTACCGGTTCCACTCGCGCATCGCCTCGCGGATGCGGGTCGGACGGGTGCTGCTGGCGGGCGACTGCGCCCATCTGGTGGCGCCCTTCGGGGCCCGGGGGCTCAACTCCGGCGTGCCCGACGCCGAGAACGCGGCCTGGAAGCTGGCCTTCGCGCTCAACGGCTGGGCCGGGCCGGAGCTGCTGGAGTCCTACCACGCCGAGCGGCACGCGGCGGCGCGGGAGAACCTGGAGGTGACCGCCGCCACCATGCGCTTCCTCGCGCCGCGGACGGACCGGGACCGGGCCAGGCGGCGGGAGGTGCTGGAGGCCGGCCTGGTCGCCGAGGTGGACTCCGGGCGCTTCGCCGAGCCCTACTGGTACGTGGACTCGCCGCTCACCACGCCCGAGCCGGGCCGGCCGTTCGGGGGGCGTCCGCCGAAGGGCGCGCTGTGCGATCCGGCCCCCGGAGTGATCCTGCCGGACGTGCCGCTGGCGAAGGGCAGACTGCGCGAGTTCTGCCGGGACGGTTTCCTCATTCTGTTGGGCGATATGTGCGATTCGAGTTTGTTTGTGCAGGTCCTGGGCAAGGTCATTACGGCACCGCTCGCCGTCCGCGAGCTCACGGAGATGGATGCGACCGGCTCGCTCGCCGAAAGACTCGGTGCGCGGCCGGATGAAGCATGGGTGATCAGGCCAGATGCCCACATCGCCGCGATCATTCCCCGCGGGGGGCCGGACGAGGTCGCGGCCGCCGTGAGCCGCGCCTGCGGCTCTCCTCGACCTGAGCCCTAGGAGGACTGCGTGACCGGCCGTAGCTCGTTTCTGATCGTCGCGAACCGCTTGCCGGTCGATCGCACGATCGAGCCAGACGGAACGGCCTCGTGGCGCAGGAGCCCGGGGGGGCTCGTGACGGCCATAGCGCCCGTGATGAAGCGCCGCCACGGCGCCTGGGCCGGTTGGCACGGCGCGCCGGACGAGAAGCTCGAACCGTTCGAGCAGGACGGCATGAGCCTCATCCCCATCCCGCTGTCGGCCCGCGAGGTCGAGCTCTACTACGAGGGTTTCTCCAACGCCACGCTCTGGCCGCTCTACCACGACGTGGTGGCGCCGCCGGTGTTCGAGCGGGAGATGTGGGAGACCTACCGTTCGGTCAACGAGCGCTTCGCCGCGGCCGCCGCCGAGGCCGCCGAGGAGGGGGCCGTCGTCTGGGTGCAGGACTACCAGCTCCAGCTCGTGCCCGCGATGCTCCGGCGGCTGCGGCCCGACCTGCGGATCGGCTTCTTCCTGCACATCCCCTTCCCGCCCGTCGAGCTGTTCTGGCGGCTGCCCTGGCGCAAGGAGCTGGTCGAGGGGCTGCTCGGCGCCGACCTGGTCGGCTTCCAGCTGCCCGGCGGCGCCTCGAACTTCCGCAGGCTGTGCCGGCGGCTGCTCGGGCTGCCGTACAAGGGGAACGAGATCTTCCTGGACGACCGGGTGGTGACCACGCAGGCGTTCCCGATCTCGGTGGACTTCGGGCAGCTCGACTCGCTGGTGCGCGAGCCGCACGTGGTGGCGCGGGCCAAGGAGATCAGGGGCGAGCTGGGCGATCCCGAGCACGTGCTGCTCGGCGTGGACCGGCTCGACTACACCAAGGGCATCGGCCAGCGGCTGGAGGCGTTCGGCGAGCTGCTCAAGGACGGCAGCCTGCGCCCGAACGAGGCGGTCTTCGTGCAGATCGCGACCCCGAGCCGCGAGCGCGTGGACGAGTACCGCAAGCTGCGCGACGACATCGAGCTGCAGGTGGGCCGGATCAACGGCGAGCACGCCCAGATCGGGGTGCAGCCGATCCAGTACTTCCACCAGTCCTACGGCCACGACGAGCTGGCCGCGCTCTACCTGGCGGCCGACGTCATGGTCGTCACGCCCCTGCGCGACGGGATGAACCTGGTGGCCAAGGAGTACATCTCCTGCCACCACGACCTGCACGGCGCGCTGGTGCTCAGCGAGTTCACCGGCGCGGCCGACGAGCTGCGGCAGGCGTACCTGGTGAACCCGTACGACATCGAGGACGTCAAGCGGCAGATGATCGCCGCCATGCGGGCCACGCCGCACGAGCTGGCCCGGCGGATGCGCACGATGCGCCGCCGGGTGGCCACCTACGACGTGGACCGCTGGGCGAGCGAGTTCCTCAGTGCCCTTGAGTCACCTGCTTCACAGACTTCCATGCGTCGTAGCGCTTCTTGGCGGTCCGGTTGACCACGATCTGCGCCACGGACATCCCGACGCCGGTGAGGATCGCGTAACCGATCGCCTCACCCATGCTCACCTCGGGCGAGTCGTCGTCGAGGGGCGGCTCCTTGCCGGTCGCCTTGACCCAGACGAACCCGAGGAGTTTCCTCATCCCCCAGGCGGTCGCCATGCCCACCAGACCACCGATGACGCGCCAGGCGATGTCGGGTTTGTCCTCCGCCATGCCAACTCCCTTCCCCTATGTAACGAACACTAGTCTCTAACGCTTGCCGGGCCCCCGAAGCCGTACCATAAGGAGGCATGACTCAACAGCGACTACGCCATGCATCCATGCCGGAAAAGCCGACCCTCGACGGCTTGGAGCAGGTATGGGTAGCTCGCTGGCAGGAGGAGGGCACCTACCGCTTCGACCGGTCCAAGCCGCGCGAGCAGGTCTACTCCATCGACACGCCGCCGCCGACCGTGTCCGGCTCCCTCCACGTCGGTCATGTCTTCTCCTACACCCACAGCGACATCATGGCCCGCTACCAGCGGATGATCGGCAAGTCGGTGTTCTACCCCATCGGCTGGGACGACAACGGCCTGCCTACCGAACGGCGGGTGCAGAACGTCTACGGGGTGCGCTGCGATCCGTCGCTGCCGTACGATCCTGACTTCGTTCCACCGGACAAGCCGGGCAAACGTGAGATCTCGATTTCGCGGCGCAACTTCGTCGAGCTGTGTCACCAGCTCACCGCCATCGACGAGAAGGCGTTCGAGGAGGTCTGGCGCCGGGTCGGCCTGTCGGTCGACTGGGACCTGCTCTACACCACGATCAGCGACGAGTCGCAGGCGGTCTCCCAGCGGGCGTTCCTGCGCAACCTCGGCCGCGGCGAGGCCTACCTCGCCGAGGCGCCCACGCTGTGGGACGTCACCTACCGCACCGCGGTGGCCCAGGCCGAGCTGGAGGACCGCGAGTGGCCCGGCGCCTTCCACCGCATCTCCTTCTACGGCGAGCGCGGGCCGATCTGGATCGAGACGACCAGGCCCGAGCTGATCCCGGCCTGCGTCGCGCTGGTCGCCCACCCCGACGACGAGCGCTACCAGCCGCTGTTCGGCACGTCCGCGCTCACGCCGCTGTTCGGCGTCGAGGTGCCGATCCTGGCCCACCATCTGGCCGAGCCCGACAAGGGGTCCGGCATCGCGATGATCTGCACGTTCGGCGACGTCACCGACGTCACCTGGTGGCGTGAGCTGCACCTGCCCACCCGGCCGGTCATCGGCTGGGACGGCCGGCTGCTGCCCGAGCCGCCCGACGGCGTGGAGCCGGAGCCGTACAAGGAGCTGGCCGGCAAGACCGTCCACAGCGCGCGCGAGCGCATCGTCGAGCTGCTGCGCGAGTCCGGCGACCTCGACGGCGACCCGCGTCCGGTGCAGCGCCCGGTGAAGTTCTACGAGCGCGGCGACAAGCCGCTGGAGATCGTCACCACCCGCCAGTGGTACATCCGCAACGGCGGGCGCGAGCAGGCGCTGCGCGCCCGGCTGCTGGAACGCGGCAGCGAGCTGGCCTGGCACCCGCCGCACATGCGGGTGCGCTACGACAACTGGGTCGAGGGCCTGACCAGCGACTGGCTGATCTCCCGCCAGCGCTTCTTCGGCGTGCCGTTCCCGGTGTGGTATCCGCTGGACGAGGCCGGCAACCCGGTCCACGACGCGCCGATCCTGCCGGCCGAGGAGTCGCTGCCGGTCGACCCGTCCTCCGACGTGCCGCCCGGCTACAGCGAGGAGCAGCGGGGCGTGCCCGGCGGGTTCATGGCCGACCCCGACGTCATGGACACCTGGGCGACCTCGTCCCTGACGCCGCAGATCGCCGGCCGCTGGGCGAGCGACGACGACCTCTACCGGCGCGTGTCCCCCTACGACCTGCGGCCGCAGGCGCACGAGATCATCCGCACCTGGCTGTTCTCCACGGTGGTCCGCTCCCACCTGGAGTTCGACGCGCTGCCGTGGACCGACGTGGCGATCTCCGGCTGGATCCTCGACCCCGACCGCAAGAAGATGTCCAAGTCCAAGGGCAACGTGGTCACCCCGCTCGACCTGCTGGAGCAGCACGGCTCCGACGCCGTCCGCTACTGGGCCGCCAACGGCCGCTACGGCGTGGACACCACGTTCGACGTGGGCCAGCTCAAGATCGGGCGGCGGCTGGCGATCAAGATCCTCAACGCCTCGAAGTTCGTGCTCGGGCTGGCCGGCGGCGACGGCGAGGTCACCGAGCCGGTCGACCTGTCGATGCTCGCCGCCCTGTCCGACATGGCCCGCGAGGCCACGCAGGCGTTCGAGTCCTACGACCACACCCGCGCGCTGGAGGCCGTCGAGCGGTTCTTCTGGTCCTTCTGCGACGACTACCTGGAGCTGGTCAAGGCGCGGGCGTACGAGTCCGGGCCGGCCGCCGCCTCGGCGCACGCGGCGCTGCGTCAGGCGCTCGACGTGCTGCTGCGGCTGTTCGCGCCGGTGCTGCCGTTCGTGACCGAGGAGGTGTGGTCCTGGTGGCGCGAGGGCTCGGTCCACCGCGCCGCCTGGCCGGCTCCCGAGCGCGGCACGGGCGACCCGGCGGTGCTGACCGTGGCCTCTGAGGTGCTGCGGCGGATGCGCAAGGCCAAGTCGGAGGCCAAGTTGTCGATGCGGGCCGAGGTGTCCAGGCTGACCGTCACCGGGCCCGAGGCCGATCTCGTCCGGCAGGCCCAGGACGACCTGTGCGCGGCCGGAGTCGTCGAGGAGTTCGTCCTCGACGGCGGCGACGTGCTGACCGTCGAGGTGCACCTGGGCTGAGGCGCGGCCGTCCGGCACGGGCGGTGAGGGGCGCCTCCCTCACCGCCCGTCCGGCATCCCGGCGTTTTATCGGTGCGCATCCCCGGCCCGGACGTGCCAGTCTTGAACACGTGCAGATCGACCGCCCCACCACACTCGTACCGCCCGTGCTGGCCAAGATGGCCGCATGGTGCGGGTGCCTGATCCTCGTCGGCGTGGTCGTCTACTTCTTCGTCCAGGCGATCGCCCGGCTCACCTTCGTGGCGCTGCCCGTGGCCATCGCGCTGCTGCTGACCGCGCTGCTGTTCCCGCTGACCAAGAGCCTGCGGCGGGCGGGCCTGCGGCCCATCTACGCCACCTGGCTGACCATGCTGGTCGCGCTCGCCGTCCTGGCCGGCACCGGCTGGCTGGTCGGCGCGCGGGCCAGCGAGGAGTTCCCCAACCTGGTCACGCAGGTGCAGGCCACCGCGCGTTCGGTCCAGGAGTGGCTGATCACCGGCCCGCTGCACCTGAAGCAGGCCCAGATCACCGGCTACGTCGACGAGATCGCCACGATGGTCAACGCCCAGCGCACCGCCATCACCGGCACGGTGCTGTCGGCCAGCGCCGTCGCGATCGAGGTGCTCGCGTCCATCGTGCTGCTGCTGTTCGTGACGTTCTTCCTGCTCAAGGACGGCGACCGCATCTGGTCGTGGTTCCTGCGCGCCTTCGGCTCGATGTCGCCGCGGGTCGACCGGGCGGGCCGGGCGGCCTGGACCACGCTCTCCCACTACGTCCAGGGCACCGTGGCCGTGGCCGCCGTGCACGGCCTCATCATGGGCATCGTGCTGGCCGGCATGGGGGTGCCGCTGTGGGCGCCGCTGGCGGTGCTGATCTTCTTCGCCAGCTTCATCCCCATCGTCGGCATCTTCTTCGCCGGCACCGTCGCCACCCTCGTCACCCTCGGCGCCAAGGGCCTGGTCTACGCGCTGATCTTCCTCGGCATCCTCATCGTCGAGCAGCAGCTGGAGAACCACGTGCTCCAGCCGCTGATCGTGGGCAGGGCGCTCAACTTCCACCCGCTGGCGATCATCCTGGTGCTGTCGGTCGGCGGCATCCTGGCCGGCATCGCGGGAGCGGCCGTGGCCGTGCCGGTCGCGGCGGTGATCTACCGGGCGCTGCCCGAGCTGCGCCACAAGCCGCCCGCCCTGCCGCCACCGCCCCACCACGAGCCGCCGGCGGAGGAACCGCCGTCCGGAGGCGTCCCTCCCGCCGGCGAGCCGCCGTCCGGGGGTGCGGTTCCCGCGGCGGGGTGACGTGAGGCGGGCCGGGCGGTTCCGATCCGGTGTCGAGGACGAGTCCGGGGGCCGCAGCGAGTAACCTCGTCACCCGTGACGCGTTCCTCCCTCACCACCCCGCCGCCGGACGCCTCGGCGCCCGCGGCCCCTCCCGGCGCCCCGGCGCCGGGCAGTTCCCTCGGCTCCCACTACAGCCGCTGCTTCGGCTGCGGCGGCGACCACCCGACCGGCCTGCACCTGAAGGCCGCCACGCCCGACGGCGTCACGGTCGAGGCCGAGTTCACCGTGGGGGAGGCCCACCAGGGCGCGCCGATGCTCGCCCACGGCGGCGTGCTGGCCGCCGCGATGGACGAGGTCATCGGAATGTCGGTCTACCTGTTCCACAAGCCCTATGTGACGGCCCGGCTGGAGACCGACTACCTTCTCCCCGTTCCCGTGGGCACGACACTCCACCTGCGCGCCTGGTGCAACGGGATCACGGGCAGGAAGGCGTACCTTGAGGCTGAGGGGCGCGTCGGCGCCCCCGACGGACCGGTCGCCGTCCGCGCGGCGGCGCTGTTCATCGAGGTGAGCATGGAACACTTCGCTGAACACGGCGACCTTGCGGCCATCGCCGCCGAACACCAGGACTTCGAGGTGAACCCGTGAGCGACGTGGAGGTCCTCATCCAGCGGCTCGACACCGGGCTGCCGGTGCCGTCCTACGCCCACCCGGGCGACGCCGGCGCCGACCTCTACGCGGCCGAGGACGTCGAGCTGCTGCCCGGCGAGCGGGCCGTGGTCGGCACCGGCGTGGCGATCGCGCTGCCCGACGGCTACGCCGCGTTCGTGCACCCGCGCTCCGGCCTGGCGGCCCGCCACGGCGTCACGCTCGTCAACGCCCCCGGCACCGTCGACGCGGGCTACCGGGGCGAGATCAAGGTGACGCTGATCAACACCGACGCCAAGGAGCCGTTCCGCCTCCAGCGCGGCGACCGGGTGGCCCAGCTCGTGGTCCAGCGGGTCGAGCGCGCGGCCTTCCACGAGGTCGAACGCCTGCCCGGCTCGGTGCGCGGCGCCAACGGATTCGGATCGACGGGCCGCTGAAGCGGCCGGCCCGAAGCAAGCCTGGGGCTCCGGCCCCGCGAACAGGGAGAGTGAGGAACGTGTTCCGACGTCGTCGTCGTGAGCAGCCGGAGACGGTGGCCGAGCAGGAGTCCCAGGCCCCTACCCGCGAGTCCGGCCCGTGGGACGCCGACGAGCCCCACCCCGACACGGACAGGATCGACCTCGGCGGCCTGCGGCTGCCGCACAACCCCGACTTCGACGTGCGCCTGGCCTCGCTCGGCGACCAGCACGTCGGTGTCGTCGTCCTGTACGAGGACAGCTCGCTGCAGCTCCAGGCCCTGGCCGCGCCGCGCTCGGCCGGCCTGTGGGACGACGTCAGGACCAAGATCGTCGCCCAGGCCAAGACGCTGGAGGAGCAGGAGGGCCCGTTCGGCGTCGAGCTGGCCGGCGAGGTCGCCATGGAAGGCGGCAGCCGGGCGGCCCGCTACATCGGCATCGACGGCCCGCGCTGGTTCCTCCTGGCCGCCATCACCGGCCCCGGCGCCCTCGACGAGCGCGTCTCCGGGGCGTTCATCGACTTCGTCAAGGACGTCGTGGTCGTGCGCGGCGACGAGCCGATGGCCCGCGAGGAGCCCATCACGCTGAGCCGTCCGCACGAGCGGCAGGCCGGCGAGCAGGACGAACGCCCGGCGTTCAGCCCCTTCAAGCGCGGCCCGGAAATCAGCGAGACCCGCTGAGCGTTACCTCTCCGGGCCCCGCCCGGCCCAGCCCGGCGACATTCCCAAGACCCCCATCGGCTATTCGCTGACGGCTTACCATCACATAGGCTGAACCATCATGAGTACGGCAGAGCCTCCGAAACGCGGGGGATTGCGCGGCTTCTTCAGCCGGCTGGCCACCACCCAGTCGGAGATCGAGGCCCAGGAACTGCGGGAAGACGCCGACGAGGTCGGCGCGACGCCCATCGTGTCGTGTGGCGGGCGCCGCAGGTTCTGTGTAGCGGGTACGCTACGTACGGTGACATTGCGTCCGAGGGGCGGCGCCCCCGCCCTGGAGGCCGAGCTGTACGACGGGTCCGACGTGATCGACCTGGTGTGGCTCGGCCGCCGCAAGATCGTCGGCATCGAGCCGGGCCGCACGGTCAAGGCCGAGGGCCTGGTCAGTATGCAGGACGGGCGCAAGGTGATGTTCAATCCGCGATACGAACTGCGCCCAGGGAGTTGATCAGGTGAGTGCTGAGGCGGAAGAGGCCGCGCACGAGACCGTCGAGGCGGCGGTGCGAGCCCAGCTCGCCAAGGCCTTCGGCGGCGTCCGCGGCATCATCGAGGCCGCGGTGCCGACGATCGCCTTCACGGTCTCGTGGATCGTCACCGAAGACCTGAAGACGTCGCTCATCGTCAGCATCTCGCTCTCGGTGGTGCTCCTGCTGGTCAGGGTGGTCCAGCGGTCCACGCCGCAGTTCGTGATCAACAGCCTGATCGGCATCGCCATCGGCGCGTTCTTCGCCAGCCGTACCGGCAACGCGAAGGACTACTTCCTGCCCGGCATCCTGTGGAACGGCGCGTACTCGCTGGGCATGTTGCTGTCCATCGTCACCCGCTGGCCGGTCGTCGGGTTCCTCATCGGCTCGGTCACCAACGACCCGGTGGGCTGGCACAAAGACGCGGGCGTCGTCCGGCTCTGCACGCGGCTGACCTGGCTGCTCATGGTGCCGTGCGTGGTGCGGGTGGCCGTGCAGGGCCCGGTCTACCTGTTCGGCGGCGGTGACGAGGCGGTGGCCGCGCTCGGCTTCGCCAAGATCGTGATGGGCTGGCCCCTGCAGGTGGCGGCCCTGGCCGCGATGCTCTGGCTGCTCGGCCGCGGCCGCACCCCCATCAAGCCCCCGGTCGCCCCGGCCTGACCCATGCCGGAGGACGGGCGGGTCGAGCCTGGGGGTCTCGTCGCGGAAGACCTCGACCGTCTGCCTGACCTGCCCGCGCGTACGGAGCTGATCGACGGAAGGCTGGTCTGCGCGGGCCCCCAGTCGTCCTTCCGCTCGACCGTGGTCGATCTGCTCGTCGCCGGCCTGCGCCGGGCCGTCCCCCTGGAGTTCCGGGTGCGGCGGGGGATGAGCGTCATTCTGGGCGCCCGCCAGCGCCCCCAGCCGGACGTCAGCGTGGTCAGGGCGGGCGCGGTGCGTGACGACGGCGGCGAGACCTTCTACCGGGCCCACGATCTGCTGCTGGCCGCCGAGGTCGCCCCGGCCGAGTACCGCGACCGTAAGCCGGCTCTCTATGCCGCGGCCGGGATTCCGCACTTCTGGCGGGTCGAGGACGACGGCGGCGAGCCCGTCGTATACGTCTACGAGCGGGACCCCGCCACCCGCGCCTACGCGCTCACCGGCATCCACCACGACAGGCTCAAGCTGACCGTCCCCTTCGACCTCGACGTCGACCTGAGCCGGATCCATCGCCTCTGACCCCTCGGCCCGCCATGATGCTCGGACGAGCCATGGACGAGGACCCCTGGCGGGGCCAGTGGCCGGTGGGGACCGGGGGGAGCCACCGGGCGGACATCGGGTTCGCGGTGGCGCGCGAGCTGTCGGCGTCCGCCGCGCGGGTTGCGGCGCGGTCCTGGCCCTCGCAGGGCCCTGGCGCGGTAACCCGGCGGGCATCGACGGCATGCTCGGCGCGCTGGGCGGCACTTGGTGACGAGCTGATGCACATGGAGGCCGACCTGACGCCCTTGAGCGCGTGATGGAGCGGGCCGGGGACCGGGGTCGGGGACGCGTGGACGTGCCGGTGGCCGACCACGCGCGCAGCTCCCGCCAGGCGCTGGCTGAGCGGACCGCCGAGCTCGGCCTGGCGTGGGCGGTCAACGCGCGGGCCAGTGTGCTGCTGACGCGGGCGTTCGCCGCCCGCCACGATGCAACCGGAGCAGGCCCGTCGGGGCGGGGACGCGTTGACGGCGGGCCGGTGGGGCGGCCGGAGGAGGGCGGCCGGCGGGTGCGACGGCTCGTCACGGACGGGGCCGCCTGGATCACGGGCCAGGTCGTCCATCCGAGGGCGGCTTCCGCCGCTGGGGCCGGTGAACCCGGAACCCGCTGGGACGGCGTTCGCGGGCGGAACCGGAGCGGGGGAGCGGAAGGTCGGTGGGCGTGGGAGTCTGGGGGAGATGAGGGGGAATGTGGTGGGCTGGGTGGTGGCGCGGGTGTGGAAGGCGCTGGGCGGGCGGCTTCGCTGGCGGGTGTTGTGGCTGACCCACGCCACCTTCATGGTCGGCGTCACCGGCCTCGTACGCGACTCCGACGGCCGGGTGCTCGTCCTGCGTCACCGTCTGTGGCAGGAGGGGCGGCAGTGGGGCTTCCCCACCGGGTTCGCCAGGCGGGACGAGACGTTCGAGGGCACGGTCGAACGCGAGGTGTTCGAGGAGACCGGCCTGCGCGTGCGCACCGGCCGGCTGCTGCGCGTGCGCAGCGGGTTCGGACTGCGGGCCGAGGTGGCCTACGAGGCCAGGCTCGTCGGCGGCACGCTCAGGATCGACCCGCTGGAGATCCTCGAAGCCCGCTGGGTCAGCGCCGACGACCTGCCCGAGGGCCTGCAGGGCGCCCACCGCGACCTGCTCATCCCGAGTACGCCCACCCCGACCACCGACTGACCGCGACCACGATCACCGGCCCCTCGGGCGGCCGCCGCCGGTACTGGTGGTACTTGCCGGCCAGCGCCCGCAGGGCGGCGTCGTGGCCGTCCTCGCGCACGGTCGCGGTGCCGTCGGCGCGCGCCCACCACAGCCGGGTCCAGTCGTCCTCGTAGTGGTCGGCGAGCAGGCTGACCCGCGGGTTCGCCCGGATGTCGCGCAGCCGCGCCAGGTCGTGGGTGCTCTTCGGCTTGTGGTCGACGGCGGTGACCACGTCGTTCCCGAGGACGGCGAAGGTGACGGGCACCACGCGCGGCACCCCGGCCGCGTCGGCCGTCGCCAGGCGGGCGACGCGGGCGCCCTCGAACAGCGACCGGGCGCGGCCGGCGTCCATGCTCAGCGCTGCGAGAGCAGGTGGGCGAGCTCCTCCTCGACCTCCTGGCTGGCCACGAACAGCAGTTCGTCGCCCGCCTCCAGGGGGTCGTCGGCGGTGGGCACCAGCACCCGGCCCTCGCGCAGGATCGCCACCAGCGCGGAGTCGACCGGCCACGGCACCGACCCGGCGCGCTGGCCCACCACCGGGGCGTCCTCGGCCAGCGTCAGCTCGACCAGGTTGGCCTGGCCCTGGCGGAACGTCATCAGCCGCACCAGGTCGCCGACGCTGACCGCCTCCTCCACCAGCGCGCTCAGCAGCCGCGGCGTCGAGACGGCGACGTCGACGCCCCACGACTCGTTGAACAGCCACTCGTTGTTGGGGTGGTTGATGCGGGCCACCACGCGCGGCACGCCGTACTCGGTCTTGGCCAGCAGCGACACCACGAGGTTGACCTTGTCGTCGCCGGAGGAGGCCACCACGACGTGGCAGTTGCCGAGCCCGGCCTCGTCGAGCGAGGCGATCTCGCACGCGTCGGCGAGCAGCCACTCGGCGCGCGGCACGCTGTCGATCTTGATCGCCCGCGGGTCGACGTCGATGAGCAGGACCTCGTGGCCGTTCTCCAGCAGCTCGGAGGCGATGGAACGGCCCACGGCGCCCGCGCCGGCGATGGCGATGCGCATCAGTCGTCCTGTTCCGGCGCCGCGGCGAGCACCTTGTTGATCCGGTCCATGTCGTTCTCGGCCGCGATGACGTGGAGCAGGTCGCCCTCCTGCACCACGGTCTCGTCCGTGATGGTCAGGGCCTCGCCCATGCGGTTGATGAAGGCCACGCGGGCGCCGGCCCGGCTCTCCAGGTCGACCACGCGGGTGGCGATCCAGGCCTGGTTGGCGGCCACCTCGGCCAGCACGACCGTGCCCGTGGGGTCGCGCCACAGCGGCTCGGCGCCCTCGGGGAGGATGCGGCGCAGGATCTGGTCGGCCGTCCAGCGGACGGTGGCCACCGTGGGGATGCCCAGCCGCTGGTAGACCTCGGCGCGCCGGGGGTCGTAGATGCGGGCCACCACGTTGTCGACGCCGAACGTCTCGCGGGCCACGCGCGCGGAGATGATGTTGGAGTTGTCGCCGCTGGATACGGCGACGTAGGCGGCCGCCGACTCGATGCCGGCCTCGGTGAGCACGTCGCGATCGAAGCCGACGCCGGTCACCCGCCGCCCCCGGAACCCCGCGCGCAGGCGGCGGAACGCCTGCGGGTCACGGTCGATGATGGCGACGGAATGGCCGCTGTCCTCGAGGATGTGGGCGAGGGTCGAACCGACCCTGCCGCATCCCATGATCACAATATGCATACTCCCCCGCACTTCGCGGTCGGCCGGTTGCTCGACACCAGTATGGCCCGATGGGGGAGCGCCGCGTTTAGGGCATCGGCATGCGGCTAGCATCTCGTTACGTGGCGAAGGTAACGGATCTTGTCAAACGCGTGCTCGTGGGACGTGCCCTGCGAAGCGGGCAGCTCCACGAGCAACTCCTGCCCAAACGCATCGCTCTGCCGGTCTTCGCCAGTGACGCGCTGTCCTCGGTGGCCTACGCCCCGCAGGAGATTTTGGTCATCCTGTCGCTGGCGGGCGTCTCGTTCTATTCCTACAGTCCGTGGATCGCCGTCGCCGTCGTGGTGGTGATGCTCACGGTCGTGGCGTCGTACCGGCAGAACGTGCACGCCTATCCGAGCGGCGGCGGCGACTACGAGGTGGCCACCACCAACCTGGGCAAGAACGCGGGGCTCACCGTCGCCAGCGCCCTCATGGTCGACTACGTGCTGACCGTCGCGGTGTCGGTGGCCAACGGCGTCGACTACGTCGGCGCGACCATCCCGTTCGTGGCCGAGCACCGGCCCGCGATCGCCATCATCATCGTGATCCTGCTCACGGTGGTCAACCTGCGCGGCATCCGCGAGTCCGGCGCCGCCTTCGCCGTCCCCACGTACGCGTTCATGTTCGCGGTGATCGGCCTGGTCGCCTGGGGCGGCATCCGGCTGCTGGTGTTCGGCGACGAGCTGCAGGCGCCCAGCGCCGGGTTCACCATCCGGCCCGAGCAGACGAACCTGGCCTCCTTCGCCGCGGCCTTCCTGATCCTGCGCGCCTTCTCCTCCGGCTGCGCCGCGCTGACCGGCGTCGAGGCCATCAGCAACGGCGTGCCCGCCTTCCGCAAGCCCAAGAGCAAGAACGCCGCCACGACCCTGCTCATGATGGGCCTGATCGCCATCACCATGTTCGGCGGCATCATCGCGCTGGGGCTGGCCTCCGGCGTGCGGGTGGCCGAGCCGAGCGTCGTCGCCCACGACCTGCTCAGGCCGGACGGCACCCCGGTCGGCGAGGGCTACTACCAGCAGCCGATCATCTCGCAGGTGGCCGACGCGGTGTTCGGCGGCGGCTCGCTGCCGTTCGTGGTGATCTCCGCGGTGACCGCGCTCATCCTGTTCCTGGCCGCGAACACCGCCTTCAACGGCTTCCCCGTGCTCGGCTCGATCCTCGCCCAGGACCGCTACCTGCCGCGCCAGCTCCACACCCGCGGCGACCGCCTGGCCTTCTCCAACGGCATCATCATCCTGGCCCTCGGCGCCTGCCTGCTGCTGTGGGGCTTCCAGGCCGACGTCAGCCGCCTGCTCAACCTCTACATCGTCGGCGTGTTCGTCTCCTTCACGCTCAGCCAGACCGGCATGGTCATCCACTGGACCCGTCACCTGAAGACGGAGACCGACCGCCAGGTCCGCCACCAGATGCACCGCTCGCGCGTGATCAACTTCTTCGGCGCCATCATGACCGGCCTGGTGCTGATCGTCGTGCTGCTGACCAAGTTCCTGGTCGGGGCGTGGATCGTGGTCATCGCGATGCCGGTGCTGTTCCTCATGATGAAGGGCATCCGCCGCCACTACGACAAGGTCGCGACCGAGCTGGAGATCACCGACGACTACGAGCCCGCCATGCTGCCGGCCCGCAACCACGCGATCGTGCTGGTCTCCAAGATCCACAAGCCGACCATGCGGGCGCTCGCCTACGCCCGCGCCACCCGGCCGTCCTCGCTGGAGGCGATCACGGTCGGCGTCGAGGGCGAGGAGGCGCGCCAGCTGCAGGAGGAGTGGGAGCGGCGCGGCATCCCGGTGCCGCTCAAGATGCTCGACTCGCCCTACCGCGAGATCACGCAGCCCATCCTCGACTACGTCAAGACCCTGCGCCGCCGCTCGCCGCGCGACGTGGTCACCGTCTTCATCCCCGAGTACGTCGTCGGCCACTGGTGGGAGCACCTGCTGCACAACCAGAGCGCGCTGCGGCTGAAGGCCAGGCTGCTGTTCAAGCCGGGCGTCATGGTGACCAGCGTGCCCTGGCAGCTCCACTCCTCCGACCGGCTCAAGGGCCGGCCCGAGCCGTACGCGCCGGGCGCGGTGCGCCGTCCCTGGCACCAGACCGTCAAGGACGAGGGGGAGATCAAGGCGCGCTGACCAGCGTCCGCAGCCGCTGCGTGTCGGACGCCGTCCAGCCCGGCGGCGCGGCTACGGCGGCCCACCCGTCCACGATGTTGGCGCCGTAGCGGTGGCCGTGGCCGGGCGGCACGGACATCGCCGCCGTCATGTCCACCAGCACCTGCCAGAACGTCACCAGCGGGAACCAGTTCATCTGCGGGTTCACCCCGGGCCCCCGCGGGCCCTCCAGCCAGGCGGGCCGGTGGTAGATCAGCGTGGGCGACCACCACACGACGGGGTCGGTGGCGTTCTGCAGGTAGACCACGCGCGGCGGCGGCCACGGGCTCTGGGGGCGCCACAGGTCGGCCGGGTGCTGGGCGAAGCGGGCCGTCCTGCCGCCCTGGTAGACCGGCCGCCAGACGGGGGTGCCGGGATCGCGGTGGGCGGTGAGGTGGTCCCAGATGTGGTTGGCGTTGGGCGGGCCGACGAACAGCGCGCCGTCGGTCCGGGCGACCAGGTCGGTCAGGTCGCGGAAGGCGTTCTCCAGCTCGTAGGAGCCGAGGCTCTCGCCGGCGACCATCAGCCGGGGCCGGTGGCCGGGCGGGAGCCGCTCCCACCTGGCGCGCACCGCCTCGAACAGGGCCCGTCCGGCGGCCGCCGCCTTGTGCCGGTCGGCCAGGAACGACACCCAGCTCGGCAGGTAGGAGTACTGCACCGCGACCATGGCGGTGTCGCCGTTGTACATGAACTCCAGCGAGTCGGCGATGTGCTGGTCGACCCAGCCGGTGCCGGTCGTGCCGAGCACCGCGAGCACCGGACGGCCGAAGCCGCCCGTCCGTTCCAGCTCCCGTACGGCCACCGCGGCCTGCTGCCGGGGCGAGGAGGTGGCGCCGAGGCCGACGTACACGCGGATGGGCTCGGTCGCCGGCCGGCCGGAGAAGGCGGTCAGCTCGGAGACCGTGGAGGCGGTGCCGGTGAAGCGGCGGCCCTCGCGGCCCAGGGAGTCCCAGGCCACCAGCGACCCGGGCCCGCCGGACACCTTGGCCGAGCCGGGCCTGCGCACGCCCGGATGGGTGCCCTGGTTGGTGACCGAGGAGACGTCGCTCATCGTGTTGAGGAACCCCGAGAACAGCACGTCGTCGGCGAGCACCGCGACCACGGAGGCGACGATCAGCACGCCGGCGATGTGGCCCACGTAGGCGGGGACGTACCGGTCGAGCCAGTCGATCAGCCTGCGCCCGGCCAGCCGGACGAGACGGGCCAGCAGCAGGCACAGCGCGAAGAGCGTGACCGCCACCGCGAGGATCACCGGCGGGAACCAGGTGATCCGGGTGTCCATGCCCATGAGCGCCCGCACGTCGCGCTGCCAGTCGATGCTGTACCAGAGCGCCACGACGGTCAGCCCCGAGCAGCCGCCGATCATGATCTGCCAGGCGGCCCGCCGTCCTCGCTCCGGCAGCCGGTACGGGATCGCCGCCCGCCCCAGCGCGCCCGCCGCGGCCCCCACGCCGTAGCCGAGGATGCCGGTGACCGCGCCCATCACGCCCTGGAACAGCCACGTGCGCGGCAGCAGCGACGGCGTCAGCGAGGCGCAGGCGAACAGCACGGCCAGCAGCGTGCCCCCGAATCCGAGCCGCCGGCGCACCACCCGACCTCTGTCCATCCTCACCCACAGTAGTGACTCAAGTCCGGAAAGTGAGTGTCCGGGGCGCGAGGCGGGGGACGAGGACGTCGGCCGTGGCGGCTCACCATAGGGTGGGGGTGTGGAACAGGCATCTCTGGAGCTGACGGTCGGTCCGGTCGCGCATGGCGGCTGGTGTGTGGCACGCCATGAAGGGCGGGTGGTCTTCGTCCGGCACGCGCTGCCCGGCGAGCGGGTGATCGCCGACGTGACCGAGGAGACCAGCCGCTTCCTGCGCGCCGACGCCGTGGAGATCCTGGAGCCCTCGCCCGACCGCGTCGTCCCGCCCTGCCAGTACGCCGGCCCCGGCCGCTGCGGCGGCTGCGACTGGCAGCACGCCACGCTTGAGGCGCAGCGCCGGCTCAAGGCCCAGGTCGTGGCCGAGCAGCTGCACCGGCTGGCGGGCATCGAGCGCGAGGTCGTCGTGGAGGAGGTGCCCGGCGCCAAGGACGGGCTCGGCTGGCGCACCCGCGTGCAGTTCGCCGCCACGCCCGCCGGCGAGCTGGGCTTCCGCCGGCACCGCTCGCACGAGATCGAGGTCGTCGACGCCTGCCTGATCGCCCACCCCGAGGTCGAGGCGGTCGCCGCCGAAGACCACGCGTGGCCCGGCGCGGCCGGCATCGAGGTCATCGCCTCCGCCGGCGGCGACCGTGCCGTGGTGGTCTCGCCGCGCCCGCGGCGCAGCGTGAGCGTGCCCGAGCTCGACGCGCCCGCCTCGATCCTGCTCGACCAGGGCAAGGGCCGCACGGTGCCGCGCCGCGGCTCCGGCGTGCTGCACGAGCACGTGGGCGACCGCGAGTTCCGGGTCGCGGGCAGCGGCTTCTGGCAGGTGCACCCGGGGGCGGCCGAGACGCTGCTCGACGCGGTGCTGGCCTACGCCGCGCCCGAGCCGGGGGAGTGGGCGCTCGACCTCTACTGCGGGGTCGGCCTGTTCGCGGCCGGGCTGGCCGAGGCGGTCGGGCCTGAGGGCGCGGTGTTCGGGCTGGAGTCCGACGCGGCGGCCGTCCGTGACGCCCGCGCCAACCTGCGCGACCTGCCGCAGGCCAGGGTCGAGCGCGGCCGGGTCGAGGAGGCGCTCGACCGGTTCCAGATCGAGCGCGCCGACCTCGTCGTGGTCGACCCGCCGCGGTCGGGCCTCGGGCGCGAGGTGGTGGAGCGCGTCGCGGGGCTGGAGGCGCTGCGCATCGTCTACGTCTCCTGCGATCCGGCGACGCTGGCCAGAGACCTCAAGTGGCTGGGCGAGCTGGGCTACGAGCTGACCGACCTGCGCGCCTTCGACGCCTTCCCGATGACCCACCACGTCGAGTGCGTGGCGCTGCTGGTGAAGCGCTGACTGCCGCCGCCCGGCCAAGGCGTGACCTCATCGTGACGGTTTGCCGGAACCCCGGGCGGGTGAAGCTGTCTATCGTGCATCCATGGTCGCCTCCGGAGGCGCGGGCCGCCCAGGATCGGACAGGCCGCCGATGACGCCGCTGACGATGAGCCATCGGCACCTGCCCGGCGTGACCGTGATCGAGGTGTGCGGTGAGGTCGACGCCACCAACCACACGCGATTACGGGAGCACGTCCGGCAGGCCAGGGCGCGTCCGGCCGATCACGTGGTGTTCGACCTGAGCGCGATGACGTTCATGGACAGCTCGGGGCTGCACGCCCTGCTCGCCTGCCACCAGGAGGCCCGCACGCACGACGCGCGGGTCTACCTCGCGGCCCCGCAGGGCGCCCCCGCCCGGCTGCTGGAGATCACCGGGGTCGATGCCCATCTGCCGGTCTACCCCACCGCCGAGGCCGCCGTGGCCGCCGCAGCGGCCGATCCGCCCCGCTGAGCCTTTGGTCACGCCCGTCCAGACCAAGGACGGACGCGCCGCGCGGGCAGGCGTCCCTAGCGTCGGGGCATGACGCAAACCACCCTCGCCGGACGCGTTCAGGAGATCGACGCCGTACGCGGGTTCGCGCTGGCGGGCATCCTGGTCGCGAACATCGGCTTCCTGGCCGACCCGGGGTACGCGCTGTCGGGCGCCATGCCCATCCCCGACGGGCCCGTGGCTCTGGCGATCACGGCGTTCGTGCTGACGAAGTTCTACATCATCTTCTCGTTCCTGTTCGGGTACTCCTTCACGCTGCAGATGCGGGCGGCCGAGCGGGCGGGGGCGAGCGTGCGGGCCAGGACGTTGCGCCGCTGCCTGGCGCTGTTCGTCATCGGGCTGGCCCACGGCCTGCTGCTGTGGATCGGCGACATCCTCACCCTGTACGCCGTGCTCGGCCTGGTGCTGCTGGCCCTGCGCGGGCTCAGACCGAGGACGGCCGTCATCGCCGGCTCCTCGATCATCGGCGTGCTGACCCTGTTCTGGCTGGCCCTCGCCTGGCTGTCCACCCTCGACCCGGCCGCCGGGCAGCCCGCCGCGGCCGACCCGGCGGCGGCCGCCCGCGTGCTGGCCCTGGCCACCGGCGGGCCGCTGGACTTCCTGACGATGCAGACCGAGCTCTACCCGCCGCTGGTGGCCATGATCTGGCTCTTCCAGGGGCCGACCGCGCTGGCCATGTTCCTGTTCGGGCTCGCGGCCGGCAAGTCCAGGCTGCTGGAGGGCCTCGGGCAGCGGCCCCGCCTGCTGGCCCGCGTCCAGTGGGCGGGCTTCGGCGCCGGCCTGCCCGGCGGCCTGCTGTACGCCTGGACGTCCGGCCGGACCGGCGCGGTCGAGCTGCTCGGCGGCGCGGTCAACACGCTCACCTCGATCCTGCTGGCCGCCGCCTACGTCGCCACCCTGCTCCGGCTGATCGGCCGCTTCCCTGCGGCGGGCCGCGTCCTGGCCGCGCCGGGACGGGTGGCCGCCTCCAACTACGTCGGCCAGTCGCTGCTCATCGCCCTGGTCTTCACCGGGTACGGGCTCGCACTCGCGGGCAGGCTGTCACCGATCGCGGTGATGGGCGTCGCCCTGGTGATCTACACCGTGCTCGTGTGGGCGAGCGGACGCTGGCTGCGCACCCACCGCCACGGCCCGGTGGAGTACGTGCTGCGCCGGATCACCAACTGGCGCTGAGAGGGCCGGGGCTGAGGGGGGCGGCGCCGAGGTCAGAGCCAGCCCATGCGCTGGGCGGTGCGGATCGCCTCCAGCCGGTTCTGGGCGTTGAGCTTGGTCATGGCGCTGGACAGGTAGTTGCGCACCGTGCCCTCGGTGAGGTGCAGCTCGCCGGCGATCCTGGAGATCGTCGCCCCGTCGCCCGCCAGGCGCAGCGCGTCGCGCTCCCGTTCGGTCAGCGGGCTGTCGCCGGCGGCCATCGCGGCGGCGGCCAGCTCGGCGTCCAGGTAGCGGCCGCCGGCCATGACCTTGCGGATCGCCATGGCCAGTTCCTCGGCGGAGGCGTCCTTGCCCAGGAAGCCGCTCACGCCGGCGGCCATCGCCCTGCGCAGGTAGCCGGGGCGGCCCAGGCTGGTCAGGATGACGATCTTGCACTGGGCGCTGATCCGCTCGGCGGCGGTCAGGCCGTCCATGCCGGGCATCTCGATGTCCAGCACGGCCACGTCGGGGCGGTGTTCGGCGACCGCGGCCACGACCTCGTCGCCCCGGCCCACCTGGGCGACGACCTCGATGCCGTCCTCCAGGTCGAGCAGGGCGGCGATCGCGCCGCGGATCAGGTGCTCGTCGTCGGCGAGCAGCACGCGGGTGGTCATGCCGGCACCGCCGCGCGCAGCAGGTAGCCGCCGTCGGACGTCGGCTCGGCCCGCAGCACGCCGCCCGCCGCGCCGACCCGCTGGGCCAGGCCCGCCAGCCCGTTGGCCGCGTGCTCGCCCACCGGGCCGCTCACCCCGTCGTTGGACATCTCCAGGACCCCGTTCTCGATCGTGATCGTGCAGCGTTCGGCCTTGCTGTGCTTGAGCACGTTGGTGGCGCCCTCGCGGACGACGGTGGCGAGCAGGGTGCGCGCCTCCGGGGCCAGCGCCGTGGTGTCGGCCCGTACCGTGCAGCGGACCTCGGCCGCCTCCAGCACCGCCCGGACGCCGGCCAGCACCTCGTCCAGGTCGAGCGCCCGGTAGTTCTGCACCACGGCCCGCACCTCGCGCAGCGACCGCCTGGCCAGGTCGCGCACCTCGAACATGGCCCGCTCGGCGGCGGCCGGGTCGCCGGGCAGCGAGCCGGCGGCGCCGGCGGTCCTGGCCGAGACGTCGGCCAGGCTCTGCCCGAGCAGGTCGTTGAGGTCGCGGGCGAAGCGCAGCCGTTCCTCCGAGACCGCCAGCCTGGACCTGGCCTCCTGCCCTTCGTGCGCCTCCTTGGCCACCCGCCACAACCACAGGTTCGCCAGCACGCCGCCCACGCCGATCCCGGTGAACACGGCCAGCACCACGACCGCCGACAACATCTCCACGGGCAGGCCCATGGTCAGCGCGAGGACGACCACCAGGACGGCGATCCAGCCGACCGACAACGTGACGATCGTCCGGCGGCGGACGAAGGGGGCCAGCATCGCCAGCCACACCGGCACGGTGTACAGGATCGTGCCGGCCGCGAGGACCAGGGCGAGCACCCCGGCGACGGCCAGCAGCGCCGTCGGGCGGGGTCCGCCGCGCACGGCGATCCGGAACGGCCGCGTGGCCAGCGCCATGAACACCAGCAGCAGCACGCCGGCGGCCACGAACACCTGCCGGGGCAGGTCGACGTTCTGCCCGAGCAGGTACAGGTTGTAGAAGCCGGTCGCGGACACCAGCAGGATGATGTCGGTGGAGTAGACGATCAGCCAGCGGACCTTGTCCAGCCGGGTCGGCCGCCTCACGCGGGCACCGCCGCGCGCAGCAGGAACTCGCCGGTGGGCGTCGGGGCGGCCGAGAGCGAGCCGCCCGCCGTGGTCAGGCGCTCCGACAGGCCGCGCAGGCCGCTGCCCGGGGCCGCGGAGAGGTCTTTGACGCCGTCGTTGCGCATCTCCAGCACGCCGCCCTCGATCGTGATCGCGCAGGTGGTGGCCGAGCTGTGCTTGAGCACGTTCGTGCCGCCCTCGCGCACGACCCACGCCAGCAGCGCGCGCCCGGCGGGGGACAGGTCGCCGGCCCTGGTCTCGATCAGGCAGCGGGCGCCGGCCGCCTCCAGCGCCGACCGTACGCCGGCCAGCTCGGTGTCCAGGTCGAGCGTGTGGTAGCCGTCCACGGCCAGTTGCACCTCGGCCAGCGAGTCGCGGGCCAGTTCGCGCACCGCGTCCATCTCGGCCAGGGCCCTGGCCTGGTCCTTGGCCGACAACTTGGCCGCCAGCTCGCTCTTCAGCGTGATCACCGACAGGCTGCGGCCAAGCAGGTCGTGCAGGTCGCGGGCGAAGCGCAGGCGCTCCTCGGCGATGGCCAGGCGCGCCTTGGCCTCCTGGCCGTCGTTGGCGTCCCTGATCGTCCACCACAGCCAGCGCCACAGCAGCATGGCCGCGACCATGAGCGCGCAACTGGCCGCCTCGGGGATCAGCGTGCCGGCCCAGGACCGGTCGGTGATCAGCACGACGTACGCGCTGACCAGGACGGTCACGGCGGCGCCCAGGCAGGCCGTGGCCCACAGCGGCAGGTAGAACGCGACCACCGACACCCACAGGACGCCGGTCTCCAGCCAGGTGGCCGTGCTCGCCATCTCGTCGTGCGGCAGCAGCAGCACCGAGCCGGCCGCGCACGCCCCGGACACCAGCAGCTTCGCCGTGGGCCGCGGGCGGTCGTCGAAGGCGGCCCGCAGGACGGAGGGGAACAGCGTGAACTGGCCCGCCAGGAAGGCGATCGCGAGCAGCGCCTGCGGGACGCCCATCTGGCCGCGCGCGGCGTAGATGAGGACGAGGGTGACGAACACCAGGCCCAGGAGGATGACCATGGCGTCCATCCAGTGGATGAGGATCTTGCGCGCGCTCGCGGCACGGCTCGCCATCGTCGTCCTCACCCCCTGGATTCGGGGAAAATCCTATGTCAGGAGTGGGTCCTCCAGAGAATGCGGGATATTTCCGGTTTGGGGGGTGCGCCGCGCAGCGACAACCAGGCCAGCCCGTGCCGGACGGCGTACTCCGACAACTTGCGGGCCTCCGGCTCGTCCAGATCGCCGGGCCTGGCGAGCACCGGGGTCAGGGCGAGCCGCTCCCACACCTGCTCCTCGCCGGGCAGGCCGTAGGCCCGCGCGAGCTGCCCGGCCGCCGCCCGCACGGCCGATCCCAGCCTGCGCAGCCGCCCCTGCGGCCCGGTGCGCGGCTCCATCTCGGCCAGCAGCTCGACGGCGTCCACCCGGACGCCCTCCCGCCGGGTCGCGCGCAGCGCCGCCAGGTCGGCCGCGTCGAGGCCGTCCGGTGTCAGGCGCAGGGTGAAGAAGACCCGCAGCGGCCGTTCCCCTTGGAGGGCGTGCAGCGCCCGCGCCCTGCGCAGCGCGGCGGCCGGGTCGGCGTCGCGGATCTCGAACCCCGCCGCGGCGGCCCCGAACGCGCCGACCGCCCTGCGGTAGGCGGTGGCCAGGCCGCCCGGCCTGGTGCACGTGACGGCCGGGTCGTCCCCGCCGGGCCCGCCGAACACCGGGAAGGCGTCGCCGCCCGCCGCCCTCAGCCGTCCGAGCCCCGCGGCCACCGGGTCGCCCGCCGGCCGCGGCGGCCCGGCCCACCGGACGAGGCAGCCGTCGTCGCCGGCGACGAGATGGCCGAGCGCGTACCGGGCGACGCCGGTGGCGCGCGACTCGGCCGCCAGGTCGAAGCCCGGGTCGCGGGCGGTGTCGACGAACCCCACGAACGAACGCGGCGGCTGCCGGACCGCCGCCGGCCGCTCCGGCGGCGCGAAGCGGACGGGAGCGGCGCCGGACGGCGGCGCGGGCTCGGCGCCCGCGGGCAACATCCGGATCGCCAGGGCCGTGGCTCCGGCGAGCGCGAGCGCGGCGAGCACCGCCAGCGGGCGGGGGAGCGTGCCGGACTCTCTTGCTTTCCGCGACATATGCCACCCATCGTGATCGATCGGCTACTTTCAGCGGTTGCTGGTGAAGGTAGCAAGCGTTCGCCGGACGGCGCGGGGCTTTTCCGGTCGCCGTCCGATGTGGGCGGATAATGAGCCTCATGAAGCTGCGGATCTTCACCGAGCCCCAGCAGGGCGCCACCTATGACGACCTGCTCGCCGTCGCCCAGGCCGCGGAACGCCTGGGGTTCGACGCCTTCTTCCGGTCCGACCACTACCAGCGCATCGGCCCCGGCGACCCCGGCGCCGGCTCCACCGACGCCTGGGTGACGCTCGGCGCCCTGGCCAGGGAGACCTCCACGATCAGGCTCGGCACGCTGGTGACGCCGGCCACGTTCCGGCTGCCCGGCCCGCTGGCGATCAGCGTGGCCCAGGTCGACCAGATGAGCGGCGGCCGGGTCGAGCTGGGTTTCGGCACCGGCTGGTTCGACGGGGAGCACTCCGCGTACGGCATCCCGTTCCCGCCGCTCGGCGAGCGGTTCGGCCGGTTCGAGGAGCAGCTGGAGATCGTCACCGGTCTGTGGACGGCGAAGGACTCCTACTCCTTCGAGGGCCGCTACTACCGGCTGGTCGACTCGCCGGCGCTGCCCAAGCCGGTCCAGCGGCCCCGCCCGCCGGTGATCATCGGCGGCTTCGGCGCCAAGCGCACGCCCCGGCTGGCGGCCGCGTACGCCGACGAGTACAACGTGCCGTTCCGCACCCTGGCCGACACCGGGCAGGCGTTCACGCGGGTCCGGGAGGCGGCCGACGAGGCGGGCCGCGGCCTGATCCTGTCGGCGGCGCAGACCGTCGTCGTGGGCGCCGACCAGGCCGAGATCGAGCGGCGCGCCGCCGCCATCGGCCAGGACCCCGGCGCGCTGAGCGAGGGCGGCCTGTGCGGCACCCCCGACGAGGTGCTGGCCAAGCTGGGCGCCTTCGCCAAGCTCGGGGCCGAGCGCGTCTACCTCCAGGTCCTCGACCTGGCCGACCTGGAGCACCTGGAGCTCATCGCCGCCGAGGTCCTGCCGCACGTGTAATTCCGTTGGCGGTGCTTCGTCCGGCTACGGCACACTTGGCACGTGCTGCTGACGATCACGACCACCGCCACGCCGGCCACCGACCTGGGCTTCCTCCTGCACAAGCATCCCGAGCGCGTGCAGGAGTTCGGCCAATCGTTCGGCACGGCCACGGTGTTCTATCCGGAGGCGGGCGAGGAGCGCTGCACGGCGGCCCTCCTGCTGGAGGTCGACCCGATCGCGCTGGTCCGCTCGCGCGGCCGGAACTCGCCCGACTTCAGCCTGTCGCAGTACGTCAACGACCGCCCGTACGCGGCCTCCTCGCTGCTGGCCGTCGCGCTCGCCGACGTCTTCCGCACCGCGCGGGCGGGCCGCTGCAAGGCCCGTCCGGAGCTGCCGGGCACCCCGCTGCCGCTGGAGATCCAGGTGCCCGCGCTGCCCTGCCGAGGCGGGCCTGAGCTGGCCCGGCGGCTGTTCGAGCCGCTGGGGTGGGTGGTGGAGGCGCAGACGCTGCCGCTCGACGAGGGCTTCCCCGAATGGGGCGAGTCCCGGTACGTGCGGCTGACCCTGCGCGGCACCGTCCTGCTGGCCGACGCGCTCAACCACCTCTACGTGCTGCTCCCCGTGCTCGACGACGGCAAGCACTACTGGATGGCCTCCGACGAGATCGACAAGCTGGTCAGGGCGGGGGCGGGCTGGCTCGGCGGTCATCCGGAGCGCGGCCTGATCGCCCGGCGCTACTTCGGGCGGCGCTGGGCGCTGGCCCGCACCGCGCTGACCAGGCTGGCCGAGCTGGGCGACGAGACCGAGGAGCAGCTGGAGCCGGCGCTCGCCGAGGAGGCCCCCGCCGGGGAGAGCGCGGCCGACGAGGCCGCCTTCGCCGAAGCCGTCGCCGGAGCCGGTGCCGATGGCGAAGGCGCTGCGGAAGGCGGCGTCCAGGGCGACGTCACCGAAGGCGGGGGTGAGGAGGCGGGCGCGGCGCGGAAGGCGCGGCCGCTCAACACGCTGCGGCGCGAGGCCGTGCTGCGCAGGCTCGAAGAGCTCGGCGCGACGAGCGTGATCGACCTGGGCTGCGGGCAGGGCGAGCTGGTCGCCGCGCTGCTGGCCAGGCCCAGGTTCGCGCGCGTCGCCGGCATGGACGTCTCCTCCCTGGCGCTCACCATCGCCGCCCGCAAGCTGCGCCTGGACCGCATGCCCGACAGCAAGCGGGCCCGGCTCACCCTGTTCCAGGGCGCGCTCACCTACACCGACAAGCGCCTGGCGGGCTACGACGCCGCCGTGCTCATGGAGGTCGTCGAGCACGTCGACCCACCGCGCCTGGCCGCGCTCGAACGCGTCGTGTTCGGCCGCGCCCGCCCGGGCCATGTGCTCGTCACCACCCCCAACATCGAGCACAACGTGCGCTACGAGTTCCTGACGGGCCTGCGCCACCCCGACCACCGCTTCGAGTGGACGCGGGCCGAGTTCGCCGCCTGGGCCGCCCGGGTGGCCGCCCAGTACGGCTACCACGTCGCCGTCGAACCCGTCGGCGAGGACGACCCCGAGGTCGGCCCGCCCACCCAGATGGGAGTCTTCACCCGTGATCAGCGTTCCTGAGCTGTCCCTCGTGGTGCTCGTCGGCGTCTCCGGCAGCGGAAAGTCCACCTTCGCGCGCCGGCACTTCAAGCCCACGCAGGTCATCTCCTCCGACTTCTGCCGCGGCCTGGTGTCCGACGACGAGAACGACCAGGCCGCCACGCCGGCGGCGTTCGACCTGCTGCACCACATCGTCGGCGTGCGCCTGGCCAGGGGGCTGTTCACCGTCGTGGACGCCACCAACGTCCAGTACCCCGCCCGCAAGAGCCTCATCGAGCTGGCCAGGAAGCACGACGTGCTGGCCGACGCCATCGTGCTGGACACGCCCGAGGAGGTGGCGATCGAGCGCAACGCCGCGCGTCCGGACCGCGACTTCGGCCCCGGCGTGGTGATCCGCCAGCGCAAGGAGCTGCGCCGCTCGCTGTCCAAGATCTCCGCCGACGGCTTCCGGCGGGTGCACGTGCTGCGCGGCCTGGAGGAGATCGACAACGCCGAGATCACCTACGAGAAGGCGTGGTCGGACCGGACCGAGCTGACCGGCCCGTTCGACATCATCGGCGACGTGCACGGCTGCCGTTCGGAGCTGGAGACGCTGCTGGCCAAGCTCGGCTGGCAGGGCCTGACCCACCCCGAGGGCCGCACCGCCGTGTTCGTCGGCGACCTGGTCGACCGCGGGCCCGACACGCCGGGCGTGCTGCGCCTGGTCATGGACATGGTCGAGGCGGGCACCGCGATCTGCGTGGCCGGCAACCACGAGCAGAAGCTCGTGCGGGCGATGAACGGCCGCAAGGTCACCGTCGCCCACGGCCTGCGCGAGTCGCTGGACCAGCTCGCCGCCGGGCCGCCCGAGTTCGCCGAGCGGGCTCGCACGTTCATGGACGGCCTGCTCAGCCACTACCGCCTGGACGGCGGCCGGCTCGTCGTCGCGCACGCCGGGCTGAAGGAGTCCTACCACGGCCGCGCCTCCAAGCGCGTGCGCGCCTTCGCCCTGTACGGCGACACCACCGGCGAGACCGACGAGTACGGCCTGCCGGTCCGCTACCCGTGGGCCGACGAGTACCGCGGCCGGGCCATGGTCGTCTACGGCCACACGCCCACGGTCACCCCCGAGTGGATCAACAACACGATCTGCCTGGACACCGGCTGCGTCTTCGGCGGCCATCTGACCGCGCTGCGCTACCCCGAGCGCGAGATCGTCCAGGTGCCGGCCGAGCAGGTCTGGTACGAGCCGGCCAAGCCGCTCGGCGACCCCGCCCGCGAGCCGGGCATGCTCGACGTCGGCGACGTGATCGGCACCCGGCACGTCGAGACCCGCTTCGGCGGCCGGGTCAAGGTGCTGGAGCAGAACGCGGCCGCCGCGCTGGAGGTCATGAGCCGGTTCGCGGTCGACCCGAGCTGGCTGGTCTACCTGCCGCCGACGATGGCGCCGCCGGAGACGTCCAGGCTCGACGGCTACCTGGAGCACCCGCACGAGGCGTTCGAGGAGTTCGCCGCGGCGGGGGTGAGCGAGGTCGTGTGCGAGGAGAAGCACATGGGCTCGCGGGCCGTCGCCGTGCTGGCCAGGACGCCCGAGGTCGCCGCGGCCCGGTTCGGCGTCGCCGACGGCAGCACCGGCGCGGTCTACACGCGTACCGGGCGGCCGTTCTTCCGGGACATGACGCCGCTGGTCGAGGCGGTGCGCGCGGCCTGCGAGCCGCTGTGGGAGGAGCTGGGCTCCGACTGGGTGGTGCTCGACTGCGAGCTGCTGCCCTGGTCGGCCAAGGCGGGCGAGCTGATCAGGTCGCAGTACGCCTCCGTCGGCGCCGCCGCGCGGGCCGCGCTGCCGGAGGCCGTCACGGCTCTGGAAGCGGCGGCCGGACGCGGGCTGGATGTGGGTGGGTTGTTGACCCGCACCCGACGCCGCTTCGACAACGCTGCCCTGTTCCGCGACGCCTATGCGCGCTACTGCTGGCCGGTGGACGGTCTCGACGGGATCAGGCTGGCGCCGTTCCAGATCCTGGCCTGCGAGGGACGGGCCACCGCGCTGGAGCCGCACGCCTGGCACCTGTCCACGCTGGCGCTGCTCGACTCGCCGCTGATCGCGCCGACCAGGAACGTGACGGTCACCCTCGACTCGCCGGAGTCCAGGGCCGCGGCCACCGCGTGGTGGGAGGCGCTGACCGCCGCCGGGGGAGAGGGCATGGTGGTCAAGCCGGCCACGTACGTGCCCGGCCGGGTGCAGGCCGGCGTGAAGGTGCGCGGCCGGGAGTACCTGCGGATCATCTACGGGCCCGACTACACCGAGTCCCTCGACGTGCTGCGCCGCCGTTTCCTCGGCAAGAAGCGCTCGCTCGCGCTGCGCGAGTACGCCCTCGGCCTGGAGGCGCTGTCGCGCCTGGCGGACGGCGAGGCGGGCTGGCGGGTGCACGAGCCGGTCTTCGCGGTGCTCGCCCTGGAGTCCGAGCCGGTGGACCCGCGCCTGTGACCCCGTCCCTCCGAAGGAGCCTGTGATGACCGCCGACCGTCACCGTCCCGGCTACGTCCGGCGCGCTCTCGGGCGCGCGCTGCTGCGGTACGCCGTGGCGGTGGCGGTGGCGGTCGTCGTGATCGCGGTCTTCTGGCTGACCCGGGCCTGACGTCCGGTTTGTGGCAAGGTTGGGTAAGCGCCGCGCTACACAGGTGATCTCCGGGTAGGTCCCCGATCACGGGGAAGGGACCTGTATGGCAACTCGGTACACCCATCAGGAGCATCTGGGCCACGTCGTCTTCATCACCGCGGCGGCGGCCATCGGCGGGTTCCTGTTCGGATACGACAGCTCGGTCATCAACGGCGCGGTCACCGGCATCCAGCGGCACTTCGACGTGGGAGCGGTTCAGATCGGCTTCGTCGTGGCCATCGCGCTGCTCGGGTCCGCGCTCGGGGCCTGGATCGGCGGCGGGCTGGCCGACCGGTGGGGGCGTACCCGGTCGATGCAGGTGGCCGCCGGTCTGTTCACCGTCAGCTCGATCGGGCAGATGTTGCCGTTCGCCATCTGGGACCTGGGGTTGTGGCGGGTCATCGCGGGCTTCGCGATCGGCATGGCCTCGGTGCTCGGGCCGGCCTACATCGCCGAGGTGGCGCCGCCCGCCTACCGGGGGCGGCTGGGCTCGTTCCAGCAGCTCGCCATCGTGCTCGGCATCGCGGTCTCGCAGCTCGTCAACTACCTGATCGCCGAGCTGGCCGGCGGCGACGTCAACAACCACCTGTGGGGGCTCCAGGCATGGCAGTGGATGCTGGGGGCCTGCGCCGTCCCAGCCCTGCTCTACCTGCTGTTCGCCTCCACCATCCCCGAGTCGCCGCGCTACCTGATCATGTCGGGACGGTCGCGGAAGGCCCGCGAGGTGCTGGCCGAGGTCGAGGGCGAGGACGTGGACCTCGACGCCCGGATCGCCGAGATCCAGCGCGTGCTGCGGACCGAACGCGTGCCGGGGGTGAAGGACCTGCGCGGCAGCGCGCTCGGTCTGCTGCCGATCGTCTGGGTCGGCGTCATCCTGTCGGCGTTCCAGCAGCTGGTCGGCATCAATGTGATCTTCTACTACTCGTCGGTGTTGTGGCAGTCGGTGGGCATCAACCAGAGCAACTCGCTGCTGATCAGCTTCTCCAGCTCGATCATCAACATCATCGGCACGTTCATCGCGATCGCGCTGGTCGACCGGATCGGGCGCAAGCCGCTGCTGCTCGTCGGCTCGGCCGGCATGGCGATCGCGCTGGGCACCGCGGCCTGGGCGTTCAGCGCGTCGCGGGAGGTCGGCGGCGTGGTCTCGCTGCCCAGCCCGCAGGGGCCGATCGCGCTCGTCGCGGCCAGCGTGTTCGTGCTGTTCTTCGCCCTGTCGTGGGGCGTGGTGGTCTGGGTGCTGCTCGGCGAGATGTTCCCCAACCGCATCCGCGCCGCCGCGCTCGGCGTCGCCGCCGCCGCGCAGTGGATCGCCAACTGGCTGATCACCGTCTCGTTCCCGGCGCTGTCGGAGTGGAACCTGCCGCTCACCTACGCCATGTACGCCCTGTTCGCCGCGCTGTCCTTCTTCTTCGTCAGCAAATGGGTCAAGGAGACCAAGGGCCGCAAGCTGGAAGACATGGGCTGACCACGCCGCGGAGTGGGCTAACCTCCGGCACGTGCTTGTCGACGTGCTCGGTCCCGGCCTGAACGTGCTCTTCTGCGGCATCAACCCCGGCCTGATGTCGGAGGCCACCGGCCACCACTTCGCCCGGCCGGGCAACAGGTTCTGGCCCGCGCTGCACCTGTCCGGCTTCACGCCGCGCCTGCTGACCCCGGCCGAGCAGCACCTGCTCCCCTCGTACGGGCTGGGCATCACGAACATCGTCCCCCGGGCCAGCGCCAAGGCGGCGGAGCTGACCAGGGACGAGCTGGTGGCGGGCGGCCGGCAGCTGGCGGAGAAGGTGGCCGAGCTGGGGCCGCGGGTGCTGGCCGTGCTCGGCATCTCGGCGTACCGGACGGCCTTCGCGCGGCCCAAGGCGGTCATCGGCCCCCAGCCCGAGCAGGTCGGCGGCGCCCGCGTGTGGGTGCTGCCGAACCCGAGCGGGCTCAACGCCCACTGGACCGTCGCCACGATCGCCGGGGAGATGGGCCGCCTGCGCGCCTCGCTGCGCCCGGGCCCGGAACCGACGGTCTCTGACCTGCGCTTGTAGACGGATCCAAGTCACGCACAAGCCTTGATCGCTAGATACGTACCCGGTTCGTTGTGTCTTCGCACTGGGGGGTCTGGTGGCAAGCCGGCGATTGTCGCGCGTGGTCTGCGCATTGGCGTTGTTAACGGGTCTGGTCGCGGCCGTGCCGCCACCGGCCGTCGCGTCCGCGGCACCGGACGCCGAGACCGCGGCGCTGCTGTCCGCGGTCGAACGGTTCACGGCCGCGGGCGGCGGCCTGGCCACGCTCGGCCCGATGGGCGAGCAGCTGCCGTTCGTCGGCCTGGTGCCCGGCGGCGAGGACGCCCTGGGCCTGGCCGACCTGTTCCAGGTGGCCGTCCACGACAAGCTCAAGGGCCTCACCACCCTGGACGACCTCCAGGACGAGTACGAGCTGTCCGGCCCCCGCGCAGGAAAGCTCCTGGCCAAGGCGAGCACGCAGAACGGGATCAGGCGGCTCGACCTGACCCTGGAGGTCACCAGGACGGCGGCCGGCCGCCCGATCTCCGTCAGCAGCGCCCAGCCCAAGGTCTCGCTGACCACCTCGGGCGGCGTGGACGTCACGCTGAAGCTCACCGCCAAGCTGCCCTTCGCCTACGACCCGGCCACCAAGTCCGCCTGGCTGGCCAAGGACGCCGGGATGACCGTGCGGGCCGAAGGCAGGCTCGCCGCCGGGGCCAGGCCCACCGCCGCCTTCGGCATCCTCGGCGTCGACCTCTCGGCGGCCTCGACGCTCTCCGTCGACGCCGAGTTCGCCGCCACCGCCGCCGACCCGGACGGCAACGGCAGGCTGGACACCCCGGAACTGGGCTCGGAGAGCCTGTTCAGCTTCGCCCGCAAGGGCTCGGCCGCCGCCCGGCTGCAGGTCACCGCGCAGCCGTTCGCCGGCGCCCAGGTCGAGGGGGCCGCCGCGACCATCGACGCGAGCTGGCCCGACCTCGCCACCGGCGGGCCCGCCGTCAGCGTGACCCAGGCCGACCTGGACCGGCTCGGCCGCTTCCAGACGCTCACGCCCAAGGACCTGCTCGACGGCCTGACCCACCTGGCCAACGCCGTCACCGCCGCCCAGCGCGCCCGCTGGGACGGGCAGGGCGACCTCGACCTGCCGTTCATGCGCGGCTCGCTGGCCGACGCCGTGCAGGTGTCGGAGGCGATCCACGCCTTCGCCGCCGCCAGCGTGGACCGCAACACCGGCCGGCCCACCTTCACCTCGATCCAGGACCTGTTCGCCGCGCTGGGCAAGGCCCGCGGCCTGCCCGGAGGCGCGATCATCAAGGTCGCCGACGCCGGGTACGACGACGCCGCCAAGAAGATCGCCTTCACCCTCGTCGTGGACCGGACCGTCAACCCGGCCCCCGAGCCGCTCAACCCCGCCGGCCAGACCGTCAGCGGGACGGGCGCGGGCGTCACGTACGCGGCCAAGACGCTGCGGCACGCCGGGCAGAAGTGGACGCCGGGGCAGTTCGCCGGGCGCACGGTCACCGCCGGAGCGTCGAGCGGCATCGTGGCCGACAACACCGCCGACACCGTCACCCTCGCCGAGGAGGGCTGGCGCGGGGGCGTGCCCGCCGCGGGCGCGCCGTACCGGATCTCCGCGAACGACCCCATGATCGGGCAGATCGCCTTCGGCGACACGTTCAAGGCCGCCGCCGGGCTCGACCGCGCCAACGCCACCGCCGCCGTGGCGGGCGTCATGCGCGGCTACCACGCCTCGGCCACGGTCGTGCTCGACCTGAGCGACCCGGTGACCGGCCAGGGATGCGCGCAGCGGCCGGACGGGCAGCAGAAGGCGTGCCCGTACAAGCACGTCAACGGCGACGGCAGCGCCACCGTGGTGAACGAGCTGCCCAGGGCCGCGGACCGGATCATGTTGCGGACCGGCCGCGACCTGTTCGGCGCCCGCGTGTCGGTGCTCTCCTCGGTCAACGTCAACGCCGTCGCGGGCTACCTGGGCGTCCAGCTCACCGGTGACCTCACCATGGGCAGCAGGAACGGCGGCGACCTGGTCAAGGTCGGTCTCAAGGACCTCGGCGACGTGCCGCTGACCAGGCTGTTCGAGCGGCTGGCGAGCAAGCCGGGCGACGTCCTGACCTCCCAGGTGGACGCGGTGGCCAAGGCGCGGCTCACGCTGGGCGTGCCGGGTCTGGCCGACTTCTTCGGCGGCAGGGTCTCCGGCGAGGTGGAGATGCCGGACCTCGGCAAGCCCGCCACCGTCAGCTTCCGCGGTTTCGACCAGATCGGCCGGGTGAAGGACTTCGCCTTCGACCCCGACAACCCGCAGGCGCTGTTCGGCGCGCTGATCAAGTCCCTGGGCGCGGTGGCCACCTACCTCGACGGCGTCAAGGGCACCGGGCCGGTCAACGAGGCGATGACGGCGAAGCTGCCGCTGCTCGGCCGCTCGCTGTCCGACCTGGTGGCCGCGGAGGAGACGGGCTCGGGCCCCGGCGTCGTCTACGGCGACGGCGCCTGCGGCAACGAGAACGCCTACGTCACCGACCCTTCGCGCACGTTCACCCAGGCGCACGTCGGCCGCCGCGTCGCCGTCGGCACCCGGGTGCTGACCGTCGCGACCGCGTGCGGCGAGCACACGTTGTCCTTCGCCGAGAGGTTCGGCCAGGCCGTGCCCGAGGCGGGCGCCGCCTACGCGCTGCGCTCGCCGCTGCGGGACGCGATCGACCGCCTGACCGCCGCGCCGCCGGACACCGTCCAGGCGCTGGTGGCCGAGCTGAACAAGGCGCTGGGCGGCCAGGTGCGCATCGGCTACGAGGACGGCGCCCTGCGGCTGTCGCTGGCCTACGACAAGAAGGCGGCCGTGCAGGAGCCGCTGCGCTTCGCCTTCGGCGACAGCAGCCTGGTCGCCGCCAAGGGCTCGGCCACGCTGGACGCCGCCGTCGAGGGCGAGGTGCGCCTCGGCCTGCGCGTGGCGCTCAAGCGCGGCTTCGACCCGGCCCGCGACCTGCTCATCGAGACCGACTCCGGCCTCGACCTCCAGGCGAAGGCACAGCTCGACGGCACGGTCCAGGCCGACGTCGGCCCGCTGCCGCTGGCGATCGGCAAGGAGGGCGACGACCCGCTGCAGGCCAGGCTCGGATACGGCGTGAGCCTGCGCTACGGCGGCGAGTCCCAGGACGCGGTGACCCCCGCCGCGTTCTTCTCCGGGCTCGACCTGGCGCTGAACGAGACGAGCGAGCCGGTCGCCTGCGACCGCGACCCGCACCGCGACGACACCGACCTGGCGCTGTGCGCCGTCCTGCCCGCCTACCTCAACGGCGCGCCGCTCACCGCGGACGGCAGGCACGCGCTCGTGCTGCGGCTGCCCAGGGCCGCCCCGCTGGCCGAGATGTTCGACCTCACCAAGAAGCTGCCCGGCGACGTGAACCGGCTGGAGCTGCCCTCCTTCGACTTCTCCACCCTGCCTCCGGGCCTGGAGCTGGACTGGACCAACCTGGGCGACGGCATCGACCGCTACCTCACCGCCCTGGAGACCGGCATGCGCATGGCCTCCGGCAAGGGCAGGTTGCCCATGGTCGGCGCCGACCTCCAGCAGGGGGCCGACTTCGTCGGCGCCAAGCGTCAGGAGATCAAGGCCGCCCTCGCCAAGCTGCCGAACGGCGGCAAGGTGCCCACCGGCGGCGACCTGCGCAAGTGGTACAACGACGAGCTCGCGCCCAAGGTCGGGCCGGGCGTGCAGCCGGTGATCACCTGCGTGCAGGCGCCCGTCCCCGACCCCGCCAAGCCCGAGGCGTGCGACGCGGCCAAGGGCGCCGAGCTGACCGGCATCGCGTTCAAGGTCAGCGTCGGCAAGGGCGACGTCGATCCGGAACAGGGCTGCGTCAAGGACTGCCTGGGCGTGGAGCGGCCGCTCGACGTCGGCGTCCCCGGCCTCGCGCTGAAGCAGGGCAAGGGCAAGGGCGTACGGGCCGAGGTCGGCTGGCACGCCGAGGTCATGGTGGGCCTGGACCGGACCAGCGGCTTCTACGTCGACGCCGGCGAGGCCAACCGGCCGCGGGCGACCGTCGGCGTGAACGTCTCGCTGCCCGAGGAGATCAACGCCCGGCTGGCGATCCTCGACGTCACGCTCAAGAACCGCGAGCAGAACGCCCCCGACCTGTTCGCGGGCGCCTTCACCATCGGCTTCAAGCCGGTCGGCCGGATCGGCCTGGACCAGCTCGCCGACGCCGGCGGTCTGGTGGAGACGTCACTGAACGCCAAGGTCGCGGTGGACTGGCGCTTCAAGGTGACGGCCGGCTCGGCCATGTTCCCCGGCCTGTACGGCGACTTCGACCTGGACTGGGACCTCACCAAGGGCGGCTCGCCTGACCCGGCGAACCTGAACATCGCCTTCAACAACGTGAACCTGGAGGCCGGCGACTTCTTCCGGAGCGTCCTCGGGCCGGTGGTGACCCAGGTCAAGAAGGTCACAGACCCGGTCAAACCGGTGATCGACCAGCTCTACGCGCCCATCCCCGTGCTGTCGGACCTGAGCAGGGCCGCGGGCGGCGGCGAGGTGAACCTGATGACGATCGCCAAGAAGTACAACACGGTCGCCGGCGGCGGCACGACGAAGTTCATCGAGCGGATGATCGAGGTCGGCAGGCTGGTGACGTCGCTGCCCGACTGCCAGGGAGAGCTGCACATCCCGATCGGCAGCTTCACCGTGGCCGGTGACCGCGCGCTGGACACCGAGAACTCGCCCGACGTCGCCGACTCGCTGATCAAGGACGTGGCGCCCGCCACGGACGACCTGTTCGCCGCGCTCGACCAGGGCGCCAGGTCGTGCGGGAAGGCCAAGGCCGCCGCCGCCGACGCGCAGGGGCCGATGGAGCACTCCGCGAAGGCGGGCTTCAGCTTCCCCGTGCTGCAGAACGCCGGACGGTCGATCTTCAGCCTGCTGATGGGCAAGGACGTGGAGCTGGTCGCGTTCGACTCCGGGCCGCTGCGCCTCGGCTTCTCCTACAGCCAGTCCTTCGGCCCGGTCTGGTCGCCGCCGCCGATCATGGTGGTCATCTCCGGCACCGCCGGGGTCGAGGCCCAGATCAGGGCGGGCTTCGACACGTACGGCATCCGCAAGGCGATCGAGCAGGGCAAGGTCGACCTCCAGGTCCTCGACAGCCTCTACCTGAAGACCACCGACGACCAGGGCCGACCACTGCCGGCGATCTCCCTGACCGGGCGGCTGGAGGCGGGCGCGGCGGTCGACGTGGTGCTGGTCAAGGCGGGCGTGAGCGGCGGCATCTTCCTCACCGTCGCCATGAACTGGCTCGATCCCACCAACGACGGCAAGTTCCGGTTCTTCGAGTTCGCCGACGTCCTGCTGCGCAACCCGCTGTGCCTGTTCTCGCTGGACGGCGAGCTGAAGGTCTACCTGAAGGCATGGGTCGAGGTGGGCATCTCGATCTTCAAGAAGCGGTTCGACTGGACCATCGTCGAGGCCAAACTGCTCGACTTCTCCGTCCGGCCCAAGTGCGACGAGGACCCGCCGAAGCTCGCGACCGAGGCGGGCGACGCCCTGGTGCTGCACGTCGGCGGGATGCGCAAGGCCAGGGGCGGCAGCACCGCCAAGCCGGGCGACGACGCCGAGCAGTGGACCGTCAGCCAGCTCCCCGGCGACATCGTCTCCAACAGCGCCGTACGCGTCGCCGGTCGCCTCGACCCGGCCGAGGCCGCCCGCTCCGAGTACGGCTGGC
>NZ_JBSFGJ010000013.1:0-57887 GCF_053596515.1 Nonomuraea sp. NPDC001684 | reverse complement strand
GCGGTATGTCCGGCTGGGTCAGCCCGGCGTCGACGGCCTTGGCCAGCGGCCCGTGCGCCCCGTCGACGTCGCCGATGCCGCTGAACAGGAGGTGCTGGGCCGTCGCGATCGCGGTCATCAACGAGGCGGCGTCGGTGCCGCTGGCCGGCAGGTGTTCCAGGAGGCGGGGCGCGTCGCGGAGGTTTCCCGTGGCGTCGGTGCCGAGATAGGCGGCTTCGGCTGCTCTGCGGCTGCGGTCGCGACGGTCCGGGCTGAGAGTCGCGGCCCGGGTGAGCGCGGCGACGGCACCGGTGAGGTCGCCACGTTCTCGTGTCCGGTGGGCCAGCCGTTCCAGCAGGGAGGCGACGTGCTCGTTCGGCTCGATCGCCGCTTCCGCGAAATGCCAGATGCGGCGGTCCTCGTCTCCGTCGGGCCGAGTGGCGAGCATCTCGTGAGCTTTGCGTTGTTCTGCGGCCGTGGACAGCTCCAGGACGGCGGAGCGGATGAGCGGATGGCGGAAGGTCAGGCGCACCGTCGCTGGATCCAGGTTGATCAGTCCGGCTTCGCGCGCGTCCCGCAGGGCTTCGGTCACCACTTGGCCGGGTAGCAGCGACTGAAATGCCGCGATTTCTCCGCTGCCGTCCAGGGCCGCCAACAGCAGTATTTGTCGACTGGTCTGAGGGAGGTCGGCGACTCTGGAAGCGAAGATCGCCTGGAGGCGCTGGCTGAGGGGAAGGAAGCGGGGCAGCGGTGCGTATCCGGAGATCTGGTCCGCGGAGAGGGCGGTCGGCAGTTCCCAGAGGATCAAGGGGTTGCCGCGGGCCTCGGCCAGAAGGCGTCGGCGCACCGGGGAGGGCAGGTCGGGGAAGCGGTCCGTAAGCAGCGCGGAGGCCGACTGGTCGTCCAACGGGGCGAGGTCGTGGACGCGCGGAGCTCTCGGTTGGTGAGTGTCCCTCGTGACGGCCAGCATCCCGATCCGGGTGCCCGCCAGATCGAGCGAGCGCAGCACCATGGCGCTTCCGGAGTCCAGCCAAGGAAGGTCGTCAATCGCCAGCAAGAGGGGCCGGGGGCGCGAGGCGTGCCGGAGCATGGCCAGGGTGGCGTCGGCGATGGCGCGCTGCCGCGGCGCCGGCCCGGAGGCCAGGCCCAAGGCGGTCGTGAGAGCGCCCTGGTGCCGCTCGGGAAGGCGGGTGAGTTCGTCGAGCAGGGAATGGAGAAGCTGATGGAGCCCCGCGAAGGGCAGGTCCCCTTCGAAGGGCGTTCCGCAGGCCCGGAGAACTCGGAATCCGCCGGCCGCCGCTCGGGTCGCCGCGGCGTGCAGGACCGCGCTCTTGCCGACTCCCGTCTCTCCGGTGATCATGAGGGATGCGCCGCCCTGGTCGGCGGCGGCCTCGACGAATCCGCCGATGGCAGACAGATCGCCGTCCCGGCCGTACAGCACGCTCGCCTCCTCCCGCGCCCTGTCGCCAGGGTAGGCCCGACGGCGACCCCGCCGATTCCGTCAAATGACGCAGATCGCGGTAGGCATGCCTCACCCTGTCCGGGGTTCGTCCCCGTTCAGCGCGTCCCGCAGTCCGGCTCTGGTCGTCACGCCGAGCTTGGGATAGATCTGGTAGAGGTGCGTGCTGACCGTGCGGGGCGACAAGAGAAGCCGCTCGGCGATCTGTTTGTTCGTCAGACCCGCTGCCGCCAGCATCGCGATCTCCCGCTGCTGCGGTGTCAGCGCGTCGGGGCCGCCGGCGTCGAACCTCCCTGGCGTGCCGCCGACCGCCCGCAGTTCCCTGCCCGCCAGGGCGGACCACGGCGCGGCACCCAGCCGTTGGAAGCCGTCGAAGGCATCGCTCAGCTGCCTGCGCGCCTCCACGGTGGCGCGGCTGTTGCGGAGGCGTCGTCCGTAGGACAGCTGGATCCGGGCCTGCTCGAAGGGCCACTGCTCCGCTCCGGCGACGGCGAGCGCTTCTTCGAAATGTTCGGCGAACCGGCTCTCGCGGGCCACCATGCCCGCGGCTCCCGAGGTGACGAGCGCCAGGCGTGGGGAGAACGCGGGGATGTCCAGTTCTTGGAGGGCGGCGACATGCCGGGCGGCCTCGGTGAGTGAGCCGGACCGCTCCGCCGCCTCGACCAGATCGAGAGCGGTCCACAGGGTGTAGGGGACGTAGGGCCGCAGTGTCCCGGCGGGACTGATCGCGGATGCGTGGGCGAAGGCCTGTTGGTACCTTCCTCTGCCCAGCTCACGGAGGGCGTCGATGCCGTGAGCGTAGGCGAGCAGGAGTCCGACCCCGCGCGGCGCGGCCCAGCGGGTCATCGCCTCGGCGGCGGCCTGGGCGTGGTCGAAACGGCCCTGCGCGGCGGCGATCACCGCATCCTGGTGGACGAACAGCCATCGGAAGAGCGCGTAGCCGTGCTCGTCACAGAGCCGCACGCCCTCCTCGCACAACTCCAGTGATTCGTTCCACAGGCCGGCGAAGAAGTCGTCGTTGGCCAGGACGACCTGGGTCTGGAGCTGTGAGGTGATCGCACCGCCTTCCCTGCCGTGCTCGATGACCTTCCGCATGGGCCCGCGGCAGGAACGCGGCCGGTCCACGTAGGCTCCGGCCACGACGACCCTGGCCACGTAGGCTGTATCTGGCTCCTGGTTCAACCCGCTGATCAGGTCGTCGAGTTCGTCGAGCACCGGCAACGCCTGATGGGCGGGATCGCCGAACGTCTTGGCCAGCACGATCAGGTAGCGCGGAGGCGGCGGCTTGAAGCGCTTCAGCAGGTGGTCGAGCGGCTGCCACAGCTCGGCCCGGCCGCTGAAGACACAGATGGCGATGAAGAACCACAACGCTTCGATCAGCCCGTGATCATCGCCGTCCAGGATCTCGCGGATAGCGATGGCGCCGAGGACCATCCTGTGCGCGGCGTCGACGTCTCCCTCACTGTTCATCAGGTACGCGGCCGTCGCGACGGCCGCCGCCAGCGTGGCGGCGCCGCCGGGGTCGGCATCCTGGGCGTCGGCCAGTAGGCGGGGCACGCTGGCGATGTCGCCCGTCATCTCTGCCCCGACATAGGCAGCACGCGCCAGTCTGCGACCGCGATCCGCGCCCGAGGGGGCGAGATCCGCCGCGCGGAGCAAGGCGGAGACCGCACCGACGGCGTCGCCTCGACGCAGGGCCCGGTCGGCGGTCTGTTCCAGGAGCGCCGCGATCGACTCGTCCGGAGCCTCGGCCGCCTCGGCCAGATGCCAGGCACGCCGGTCCGGCTGGTCCGGCATCTGGGTCGCGATCGCCGCGTGCAGGCCGCGCCGCTCCCGGTCAGTGGACATCGCGATCACCGCGGATCGCATCAGCGGATGCCGGAACGTGAGGCGGCCACGCTCGGCCTCCACCCGGATCAGTTGGGCGCGCTCCGCGGGGGCGAGATCGTCGATGGCGCCCGCTCCGAAGGCCGCGACGAGGATGCCCAAGTCACCGGTCGCGTCGAGCGCCGCGAGGAGCAGGGCGTTTCTGGTCGCGGCGGGGAGCGGATCTACCCTGGCCGCGAAGAGGTGCTCCAGCCGCTGGCTCAGCGTCGGTATCGGGGCCGTCGGGCGTTCATGGCGCCGATCCACGACGCGCGCGGGCAGCTCGAGCAGCGCCAGTGGATTTCCCGCCGCTTCCTCCAACACTTGCTGGCGAACGCGCGGTGCCAGTCCGGGGAACCGCTGATCGATCAGGTCGGCCGCGGCGGCCCGGCCGATCGGCATCACTTCGAGGGTCGTGACCCCGCCGCCGTCGAAGAAGCTCGACTCGCCTGTGCGGAAGGCCGCGAGAAGGCCGATCCGGGGTCCGTCGAGACGCCGCGCGACGAACGCCAGGACGGCCGCGCTCATGCGGTCCAGCCACGGCAGGTCGTCCACGATGACCAGGAGTGTGCCCTCTCCTCGGGCGAGCATGAGCAGTGACAGCACGGCGTTGGACACGGCCAGCCGGTCGGGAGGCGGCCCGTCGTCGAGTCCAAGCGCTGTGGCCAGCGTGCCGCGCTGGGCAGGGCTCAACTCATCAAGCCGTGGGAGGAACGGCGTCAGCAGGCGATGCAGGGCCGCATAGGCCAGATCCGTGTCACCTTCGACTCCGGCGGTCCGGATGACCGGGATCCCTCGCGTCACGGCCGCCTCTTCGGCGGCTTCCAGCAGCGCGGTCTTGCCTACACCCGCCTCGCCGTAGAGCACGAGGGCATCGCCGTTCGCCGCGACTCGCCGTACGAACTCCCCGACGACCTTCAGTTCGTGCTCGCGGCCCAGCAAGGTGCCGTCCCCATACGACCGGTCCGCATTCCCTCCGGCGAGCGTCACAGCCGGCACGCTACCGGCCTCCGGACCGTCGCACCACGGGTGGGATCGGGCGGTCCGAGGGGCTCGTCCTTCACGGCATGACTTCGCGGCGCCTGGTCATTCGTCTGCCGTGTCGGTGAGGGCGTCGCGGAGGGCGGCTCGGGAGGTGATGCCGAGTTTGGGGAAGACCTGGTAGAGGTGGGTCGAGACGGTGCGTGGGGACAGGAAGAGGCGGGCGGCGATCTCCTTGTTGCTGTGGCCGGCGGCGGCGAGCAGGGCGATCTGGTGCTGCTGCGGAGTGAGGGCAGCCAGGCCGGTGGCGTTCTTGGGGACGGTGGCGCCGGTGGCGCGGAGCTCGCGATCGGCTCGGTTCGCCCAGGGAGTGGCGCCGAGACGGCGGAAGGCCTGGGTGGCCGCGGTGAGGTGGCGGCGGGCGTCGACGGCGCGCTTCGCGCGGCGCAGGTGGGTGCCGTAGCCGAGTTGGACACGGGCGAGGTCGAAGGGCCAGCGATCGTTCCCTGGGTCGGTGATGGCGGTTTCGAGGGCCGCGGTGTCGGGGTCGGCGTCGGTGATGGCCGCACCGGCGAGGATGACCAGGCGGAGCCGTGGGGACAGCCGGCCGAGGTCGAGTTCATGGGCTGCGGCGATGTGCGCCGCGGCTTGGCCGGGACGTCCGCTGTGGAGGGCGGCTTCGACGAGGTCGCCGAGTACCCAGAGGGCGTGTGGGTTGTAGGGGCTGAGGGTGCCGGGCGGGCTGATGGCTGCGGCGTGATGGAAGGCGGCGTCGAAGTCGCCTTGGCCGAGGGCGGTCAGGCCACGGATGTGGGAGGCGTAGGCGCCGATGATTCCGGCGCGGCGGGGCCCGGCCCAGGCGTCCATGTGATCCGCGGTGTCGGCGGCGCGCTGGAAGTCGCCGCGGGCGGCGGCCAGGAGGGCGTCGATGAGTCGGCCGGGCCAGGTCAGCAGGCCATAACCGTGGGTGTCGCAGAGTTTGAGTCCTTCGTTGATGTGCTGCTGGGCCTCGTCCCAGCGGCCGGTGTGGAAGGCGTCCTGCCCGAGGAGGAAGAGTGCTTCGATGGCCGAGGTGACGGCTCCGCCCTCGCGGCCGTGCTGGATGACGCGCTGGAGCGGTTCGCGGCAGGCCGACAGCCGGTCGAGGTAGGCGACGGCGGTGCCGGTGCGGATGATGCGGGCGTGGCTGACTTCGTGGTCGAGGCTCTCGACGGCGGCGTCGGCGCGGTCGAGGAAGTCCGAGGTGAGGCGGGCGGGGTCGCTGAAGGTGCGAGAGAGGATCGCCAGAAGTTCGGGCGGGCGCGGCCGAAGCCGGTCGACGGCCTCGATGAGGGGCGGCCACAGCTCGGCTCGACCGCCGAAGAAGCAGACCATGAGCAGGGTGTAGAGCACCTCGATGACGACGATGTCATCTCCTCGGCAGGGGTCGAGGTGTTCGCTGACGGCGGTGGTGAGGAGGCGGTGGGCGGTGTCGACGTCGCCGTCCCCGTGCAGGAGCTGGTAGGCGCGGGCGCCCGCGACCGAGAGCATGTCGTCCGGGCCCGGCTGGGCTTGGCGGGCCTGGTCGAGGAGGCGGGGGGCGTCGTGGAGGTCGCCGGTGACGATGATGCCGAGATAGGCCGCTTCGGCCAGGCGTCCGCTTCGGCCCTTGCCGACAGGGCTGAGGTCGGCGGAGCGCAGCAACTGGGTGACGGCGCCGACGGAATCGCCGCGCCGCAGGCTGGCGATGGCGACCCGTTTGAGGAGGGCGGCCACCTTCTCGTCGGGCTCCTGGGCGGCCTCGGACAGGTGCCAGGCGTGCCGTTCGGGCCGGTCGGCGAGGCGGACGGCGAGTTCGGCGTGGGCGAGACGGCGCTGCTCGCTGGTCGACAGGTCGACGACGGCCGATTGGAGGAGGGGGTGGCGGAAGGTGAGCCGGCCGGTCGGTTCGTCGGCGTGGACGAGTCCGGCGCGTTCTGCCGGGCCCAGGCCGTCCTCGGACCGGGCCGCGGCGATCGCGCGGATCAGTCGCAGGTCGCCGGTTCCGTCCAGTGCCGCCATGAGGAGGAGGTCGAAGGCCTGCGCCGGAAGCGCCAGGACCCGGGAGGCGAAGACGTCCTGGAGGCGCCTGCTCAGCGGGAGCGCGGTGGGGAGGGTTCCCGCGACGGCGTGAGTGAGGTCGCCGAGGGAGACGGGGAGTTCGAGCAGGGCCAGCGGGTTACCCAGGGCCGCCTCCAGCAGGCGGCGCCGCACGCGGGGCGTCATCACCGGGTAGCGGTCGGCCAGCAGCTCCGCCGCGGCCTCGTCCGACAGCGGCTCCACCAGGAGGATGGGGAGGTCGCCCTGGTCGAAGAAGTGGGCTTCGCCTGTACGGTGAGCCGCGACCATGCCCACCCGCTGTCCTGCCAGACGGCGGGCTACCATGCCGAGCACGCTGGCACTCGCCCGGTCCAGCCACGGCAGATCATCGATGATGATCAACAGCGGACGTCGCGCGGACGCCTGGTCCAGCAGAGCCAGGACGGCGTTGGCCACGAGGAGCTGGGCCGGGGCCGGCCCGGCGGCCAGTCCGAGCGCGATGTTGAGGGCGTCGCCGAACAGGGGGCTCAGCCGGACAAGCTCGTCGAGACACGGGTGCAGGAGCTGGTTCAGAGCGGCGTAGGAGATCTCGACCTCGAACTGCGAGCCGGCCGCCCGCAGCACCCTGCCGCCGGCCTCGTCCGCGTGAGCGGCGGCATGATCCAGCAGCGCTGTCTTTCCCACACCGGGATCGCCTGCCAGCAGCAGCGCGCTCCCTGCTTGATTGCCGATTCCCGCGATCAACTCCTCCAGCCGGCGGGTCTCAGCCGCTCGGCCGACCAGCGGCCTCGGCCCTGCGGCGGCCCGATCCTGCCCCGCGCCGAACCTGTCCATCTTGCGACCTTCCGTCATCGGCTGAAACCTGTCCAGCCTCCGGTCACGAAGGAGACGACACCTTCGGCGAAAGCGGCCGGTTCCTCGATATGGCCGAAATGGCCACTGCCGTGGAGGGTGAGGAGCCGGGAGTCCGGGAGGAGCCGGTGGAGCTCGGCCGCCCAGCGGGGACCGCAGATGAAGTCGTGGGCTCCGACGATGACGAGCGCCGGGATCGTGACACTCTTCAGGTCGTGTCGGTCGTCGAACGGTTCAGGCCGCTGGTCGGTGTCCAGCCCGGAGATGTAGGTGCCGGTGATCGCGTCCCGGAACGGCCGGTACTCCTCCTCCCGGGCACGGTGGTCGGCGACGTAGGCGGGAAACAGCGCACGCGCGGCATGGGTGAAGGCCGCGTCGTCACCGATCGTGGGGACCGACTCCCAGACGTCCAAAATCTCCGGGCGGGCGTCGGGACGCTCGGCGAGGAGCGCGCGCAGACTCCGGTCAGCCTCGGCGAAGTGCTCCGAGCCCGCTGACGGAGCGCTCTCGTACAGGACGATCCCGGCGAGGCCGCCGGGCCGGTGGACGGCGTGGTACTGGGCGACGAAGCCGCCGTGGGAGTGGCCGAGCAGGTGGACCGGGCCGCGGCCGAGGTGGCGGAGGAGGCGTTCGAGGACGGTCGAATAGCGGTCGCGGGTGTAGCCGTGCGGGTGGGCGGGCAGCCGGTCCGATCGCCCGGTGCCGATCGGCTCCAGGTAGACCATGGTCAGGTGTCTCTCCAGCTCCGGCATCCGCAGGTAGTCCCACGTGAAGCCGGGCCCTCCCGGATGCGCCACGCAGATCGGGCCGGTGCCGTGCACGTGGAAGGCGACCGTCAGGCCTTCGGCCGTGAAGGAGTGGAGGCCCTGGGACAGAGGCTCTGGGGTGGATGCGGTCATCAGGACTCCCGACTCGAAATCTGGGGGCAGGGACACCGGCAAGATGTCGGCGCGACCTCAAAGTTCGATCGGCAGGAGGTGATCTACATCACACTCGCTCCTCATGGGGCCAGATGCCCAGGAGCTCCGCGGGAACGGCCGCGGGCCGGAGCGGGCGCGGGTGGTGCAGCCGCAGCTGAGTCACTCTGCCGCCGTCCAGGTGCATGATCCAGGCGACCGACGGCGGGCAGTGCGCGGGATCGTCCGCAGGATTGTCGATGACCATCTCCCAGACCGCCAGCGTCCGGCACGCGGCCACGTTGACCGGCCGTTGCCGCACCCCGGCGGACAGGTCGCGGTCCATCGCCCGTTCCAGCAGCGCAGCACCCCCGATCCGCGCGGCTCCACTCATCAGAGCGACCTCGGCGGACCACTCACCTCGCAGGAGCGCGCCGAACCGCCCGCTCTCTGCGGCGGTCAGGGTGTCGCGCGCCTCCGCCCAGCTCGCCTCCGTCCGTGATCGAAGACCGCTGTACGCGCTCTGCGCCGTGCCGGCGAGAGCGTCGAGGAGCTTGGCGCGGGCTTGGCTCAGCCGGCTGCGTACCGTGCCCACCGGCACGCCGCACACCTGGGCGATGGCCTCATAACCGGTCACGCCCTCGCTGAAGTGACGCAGGATCAGCGGCAGCCGCAACGTGGGAGAGAGCGCCTCGATCGCCTCCCACACCCAGGTCCGCGTGGCGTGGTCGTCCAACGCCCGGCCCAGATCGGCGTCGTGGCCCGCCAACGGCGGCTCAGCCACGGGCTCGACCCGCCGCGCCTCGCGCAGCAGGCCGCGGCACCGGTTCCGCACGATCATCCGCAACCAGGGGCCCACCGCCTCCGGGTCACGGATGTCCCCGATCCGCCGCAACGCGGTGAGCGCCGCGTCCTGCACCACGTCCTCAGCGTCGGGACCTGACCCCAGAAGACTCAACGCCACCGCCCGCATGCCCGCCCGGTGCCGATCCAGGAGCACACCCACCGCGGCGGCCTCTCCGGCCTGGGCGGCCAGTACCAGCGCCGCGTCACGCTCTCGAAGGTCCGTCATGTTCGACATCCTCGCGTTCCTGTCCCGCTCCCGGAGGCGGGCCCCGCTCCGGCGCGAGGCCCGCAGCCGTCGATCAGTCCGTCGCCTTGGCCGCGGCTTCGATCTGCTTCGCGGTGATGTCGGGGTGGCTCATCATCGGGACGTGCGAGGCGCCCTTGACCTCGATGACGTGAGACTTGGCGCGCTTGTAGAACCAGCGCTCCAGCGCGGGCGGGATCGCCTTGTCCTCGGTCGCGACGATCGCCCACGACGGGATCGTCCGCCAGGCGGCGGCCGTGGTGACGTCGGTGAGGGCCTGCTGGGCGAACGGCCGCTGCGTGATCTGCATCAGGTCGGTGGTGGCCTTGGGCAGATCGGCGGCGAACGCGGCCCGGAACTTGTCGGCCCGCAGGTACAGGTCGACACCGGCCCCGCCGTCGGCGAGCGGATAGGGAACCCCCTGGACGGAGTCGCCGATCAGGCTGCCGGGGAACTTCCCGAGCAGGTCTCCGAGCTGCTCCCCCTCGTCCGGCGCGAACGCCGCGACAAAGACCAGCGCCTTGACCGCGCTGTTCCCGGCGGCGGCGTTGGTGATGACCGCCCCGCCGTACGAGTGACCGACCAGCACGATCGGCCCCTCGATCGACTTCAGGACGGACGCGAGGTACGGCGCGTCCGTCGGGAGGCCACGCAGCGGATTCGCCGGAGCGATGATCTTCGTGTAGCCGTCCTTGCGGAGCCGGTCGATGACGCCGTTCCAGCCGGACGCGTCGGCGAAGCCGCCATGGACGAGCACGACGGTCGGCTTCACCTTCGTGTTGCCGGTGGCCGACGCGGTCGAAGCGGGCAGCGCGAGGAGCGCCGCCGCGGTGGTCACCGCGGCCCCGGACGCGAGAATCCGGCGACGGGTGAACAAGAGACGAGAAAGCATGACGGGACTCCTTGCAAGGGGAATTGCGTGATCCCGTCCCGCCTGGAGCCAGCAGGCAGGACGGGCAATCGGGTGGTGCCGGAGGAAACGGCGGGCTCAGACTGTGATGCTGGTCGCGGCCTGAGCGATGACGGCCGCGACGGCGGCGGGGTTGGACACGTAGACCGCGTGGCTGCCCGCCACCTCGGTGACCGTCGACCCGGCCCTCTCCGACATCGCCCGCTGGGCGGGCGGCGGGATCATCCGGTCATCCGCGGCGACCAGGTACCACGACGGCTTGATCCGCCAGGCCGGCTCCGACACCGCGCCCGCGAGCGCGTCCACGCCCCACGGCACCTGCGAGTCGGCCATGAACGCCGCCAGGCTGTCCGGGACGTCCGCGGCGAACGACCCGGCGAACTTCTCCCTGTCCAGGAACAGGAAGCCGTCCTGCGGCGGCAGGATCGGCGGCACCGGCGCACCGGGCGGAGGGTCGGCGATCAAGGTGTTCACCGACTCGCCCTTGTCCGGCGCGAATGCCGCAATGTAGGCCAGGGCGGCGACGTTCGGGTGGGTGCCGGCCTCGGTGATCACGACACCACCGTAGGAGTGCCCGACCAGCACGGCCGGTCCGTCCAGAGCGTCCAGGGTCCGCTGGGTGACGGCCACGTCGTCGGCCAGGGACAGGGTGGGGTTCTGCACGACATACACCCGGTAGCCATCGGCGGTCAGGTGTTCGTACACCCCCTGCCAGCCTGATCCGTCGACGAAACCACCGTGCACCAGCACGATGTTCTTCACTTCGCTCACGACACTGCCTCCGATCCCCCGGGATTCCGACCCGGCTCGATGGGGAGATGACCGGAACGCTAAACCTCCTGCTGCCTCCACCGAATGCGCCAAATGACGTAGACCGCGCAATAGCCGCAGCAGCTACGTCAACTGACGTAGCCCGCGCAGAACGGGACTGCGGGTCAGCTCAAGCTTCACCCCGTCAGTCAGCGGTGAACGCTGAACAGACTTCTGCAGACTCGCCCCCTGAAGCACTCGAACCACCTGCATGGGCTACGGTGCCCCTTGCGGTGCTTGCCCGCCGCCAGACATCGGCCGTGCCTCTGCGGGTGCTTGTGGGCCTAACGAGGCTTCGCATGGGCCTTGCGCGTGATCGCCGGATGGGCAACCGGCTGAGACATCACATCCGTCCGCTCGATGACTAGCGGAGAACCGACAGGGGCGAGGGGCAGGAGAGGCTGGGAGCTCTCCCCCAGCTCCCAGCGACATCACCGCTACGCGCGGCGCTGACCCTTGTTGAGGCTGCCGGAGTGCACCGTTGGTGACACCCGTACGCGCTCCACACGATGAGGAATGACATACAGTCCCAGCACTACGGTGGCTCAGAGCCATCGCGGGCCGTCAGGGGTGCACCTGACTCCCGGAAACTGGCACCGCCCGTGGCTCCTGCCTCATGTCTGGCCGCTCTCACGTCATGATCTTTCCCAATAACTTCCCAGACAGCAGCCGCATCGCGCCGCGCGATAGCATCATGCCTGGTCAGGGCCGCAAGGGGACGCTCGTGATCATCCGACTCCTAAGGCGGGTGCCGCAGGTTCGGATAAGGCTCGAGGCGCCAAAAGCAAAGCGTTCTTGGCCAGTGGAAACAATGGTCAAGGGCTTCGGCGCTGTAGGGCTGTCGTCGATCGTCTGCGGGCAGTCCCTTCTGATGCCTTCTCATGGGGGCACCCGTTGGCGTGAGCCTGGTGATCAAATTTCCGAGGCAATCTCGGGCATTGCTCCGTGCGGGAGTATGGGTGAGCCAGTGCTTCGGAGCGGCCGTGGCGGCTGAGGACAGGTGGTCAACGCTTGGCGTTGGAGGATGGGCGGTCCTACTTGTCGCTCGATTGCCAGCCCAATTTGTCGTGGCTCACGATGCAATTGGCGTAGATGCGCAGACGCATGCCGATGCTGTGTCCGACCCGTTCCTCCGCGTGGGCACCGGGACGCCGGCGTTGAGCCACGCGGAGACGCAGGAGTGGCCCAGGTGGCGGGGGCGGGCCGCGAAGCAGGCTCGTTCGTGCTCATTTGGAGGCGGGCGCAGCGAGATGGACAGCGATGAAGGGATTGTGCGCTGGGTCCCGTGGCTCGGGAGATGTCGTACGGGCAGCGCTTCCGACGGCATCGACGGCGTCACAGGCCGCATCAGATCTGCACGCATCGGTAGGCGGTGTCGGCTGCCCGTACATGGACCATGCCGGCGGATCGCGATCGCGTTCCGCAGGTACTCGTCCGCTGCGCCGCGGTTCTCCATCGATTCCACGAATGGGTGCAAGACGTCACCGCCGGGCGGGAGCGGGCCCGGGGTTCACATGGCGCGAGCGGTCGCTCCGGAAGGTGGCGGCGAGGTGGTGGGGTGGTCACTCGGTGGGGTGGGCCGCGTCCAGGAGGCGGCGCAGGTGCAGGCTGTCCGGGGCCAGGGCGGTGATCAGGCTGGCGGGGCCGGCCAGCGGGGTCAGTACGGCTTGACCCGCTGCGGGGTCGTCGCCGAACAGCCGGACCTGGGGCGGTTGGCATTCCAGGTCGGGGTCGACGATGAGGATCTGGCCGGCGGCGCGGTGACTGGCCAGGATCGCCGGACCGTCCCAGCCGGGGGCGTCCGGGCCGTAGGCGGTCTGCTGGTCCAGCAGGAGGTGTCCATCGCGGTGGACGATGAGGCGGATGGCCAGCCGGCCCGGAGGCTCGCCGAAGCGCCCGAGGACCTGTTCCTCGCGCAGGACGAGGCGCGCGGTGGCGGCCAGGTCGATGGTGCAGGTCTGGCGCAGGTTGCTGCCGGCGGCGGAGATCAGCGGCTGGGGCAGCCAGTGCAGGCTGGCTCGGTCGGCCACGGTCAGGTGCACGTCGTAGGTGGCGGGCTCAGGGGTGGGGCCGCGCAGGGCGATCGCGGCTGAGGCGGTGGTGACGTGAAGGTGGGCGCCGGGTTCGGCGGTGGCCTCGACGCGCAGCCGGTCGCCGCCGAGAGGGGCGTTCATGGCGCCGAGCACGCACACCCGCGCCTGGTCACCGTGCGAGTGAAGGCGGCGCAGGTGGAACGGGCCGTCACCGGCCAGGGCGGACAGTACGGTGCCCTCCCCGGCGCGGGTCGCCGTGACGCGGGCGGTGGCGCGCACGCCCGGCACAGCCGGCACGGCGGCCACACCTCGCACGCCAGGCACGCCCGGCACAGCCGGCACGGCCGCCACACCTCGCACGCCCGGCGCGCCCGGCACGGCGTGGGACGCGAGGGTCATGCGGGGCCCGGGACGCGGGCCGCCAGGCGGTGCAGGACCCAGTCCACCACGGGCCGGACGCCGTCTTCGGTCTTCAGGGCGGTGAAGGCGACGGGCAGCTCCCCGCGCTGCGTCCTGGCGTCGCGGGCCATGGCTTCCAGGTCGGCGCCGACGTACGGTGCGAGGTCGGTCTTGTTGATGACGAGCAGGTCGGAGGTGGTCAGGCCGGGCCCGCCCTTGCGGGGGATGTCGTCGCCGCCGGCGACGTCGATGACGAAGATCTGCGCATCGACCAGGCCCTTGGAGAAGGTCGCGGTGAGGTTGTCGCCGCCCGACTCGATGAGGATCAGGTCGAGCGGGCCGAGCAGTTCTTCCAGGTCCTCGACGGCTTGGAGGTTGGCGGAGATGTCGTCACGGATGGCGGTGTGCGGACAGGCGCCGGTCTGCACCGCCTTGATGCGCTCGGCGGGCAGTACGGCCTCACGCAGCAGGAACTCGGCGTCCTCGCGGGTGTAGATGTCGTTGGTGACGACCGCGATGGACAGTTCCTGGCGCAGTGCGCGGCACAGGGCGGCGACGGTCGCGGTCTTGCCGGAGCCCACCGGGCCGCCCAGGCCGATGCGCAGCGCGCCGTGGCGGCCGCCGGGGTCATGGCCCTGGCCTGCGGAGACGTCGTGGTCATGGTGGAGGTGCATGGCGCTCCCGTGGTCGGACGACAGGCGTTCGTACAGGTGGGTCAGGAGGCGAACAGGCGGGCTGAGCGGGTCACGTGCTGTTCGGCGGTGATGTCGAGCAGCGGCGCCGAGGCGGCCGGCAGCGCCGCGACACCGTCGGCGTGGACGCGGCCCGCCGCCTCGGCGGCCTGCCGCGCGACGTGGTCGAGGTCGGCGGCGAGACGGGCCAGGACAGCCGTGGCGTCGAAGGGGTCCAGGCTCAGCAGGCGGACGGTCGCGGCGGCCGGGCCGCTGACGCTCTCGTAGGCCGCCACGCAGGCGGCGTCGTACGGGCTCAGCCCTGCGGCGCGGGCGGCCGCTCCGAGCACCACGGGCTGATGGGCGCCGCGCGGACGGGCAGCGGCCAGGGCGTCGAGCTCGGCGCAGGGCCAGACGGCTCGGGCGGCGCGCAGCAGTTGCCGTCCGAGCGTGCGCGCGATCTGCCGCAGGGCCGGAGAAGGCGTGCGGGCGTCGGCGGCCTCCTCCAGCAGCAGCGGGTCCAACCCGGCGGCGGCCGCGGCCGCGAGCCCGGCCGCGGTCAGCCCGCTGGTGTGCAGCCTGCCTCGGCAGAACGCCTCCAGGCCGGCCGCGTCACGCACGCGTCCGGCGGCGACGGCCGCCTCGGCGCCGCCGGAATGAGCGTGCCCGCCGGCCGGGAACCGGCCGTCGGCCAGGACGAGCAGCGTGGCACGGCTCATCGGCGTGACTCACCTTCCTTCAGTGAGATGACGGGTCAGAACAGGAAGTAGAGCTGCGCCATCGGCAGTTCGGTGGGGGGCTCGTGGTAGTCGATGCGCCGGCCGTCGATCCGTACCTCATAGCCGTTGGGGTCGACGTCGATGACGGGGGTGGCGTCGTTTCGGCGCATGTCCTGCTTGAACACCCTGCGGGTGTTGCGGATGGGCGTGAACGACTTGTCCACCTCGACCCGGCCGGGCAGGCCGGCCGCGATCGCCTGTTCGCTGACGAAGTTGACGGAGTTGGCGCCGGGGGCTCGGCCCGTCGCGCCCCACATCGGGCGGGGCAGGATCGGCTGTGGGGTGGTGATGGCGCCGTTGGCGTCGCCGACCTGTGCGTACGCGATCTGGCCGCCCTTGATCACCCGGTGCGGCTTGACGCCGAAGAACTTCGGCTCCCACAGCACCAGGTCGGCCAGCTTGCCCACCTCGACCGAGCCGATCTCGTGGTCGATGCCGTGCGCGACGGCCGGGTTGATGGTGTATTTGGCGACGTAGCGGCGGGCGCGGTGGTTGTCGGTCTCGTCGGCGCCGCCCCGGTCGCCGTCCAGCGGTCCGCGCCGCTGCTTCATCACGTGCGCGGTCTGCCAGGTTCTCGTGATCATCTCTCCGATGCGTCCCATCGCCTGGGCGTCGGACGACATGATCGAAATGGCGCCCAGGTCGTGCAGGAGGTCTTCGGCGGCCATGGTGGCGGGCCGGATGCGCGACTCGGCGAAGGCCCGGTCCTCGGGCACCTGCGGGTTGAGGTGGTGGGCGATCAGCACCATGTCCAGGTGCTCCGGGACCGTGTTGTGCGTGTAGGGGCGGGTGGGGTTCGTGGAGGCGGGCAGCACGTTGGGCAGGCCCGCCATTCTGATCATGTCGGGGGCGTGGCCGCCGCCGGCGCCCTCGATGTGGAAGACGTGGAGCGGTTGATCGCCGATGGCCGCGATGGTGTCCTCGACGGTGCCGGCCTCGTTCAGGGTGTCGGCGTGCAGGGCCAGCTGTACGCCGGTCGCCCGGCACACCTCCAGGCAGCGGCGCAGGACCGCCGGGGTGGCACCCCAGTCTTCGTGGATCTTGAAGCCGAGGATGCCGGCCTTGACCTGGTTGTGAAGGGATTCGGTGGACATCGTGCTGCCCTTGCCGAGCAGCCCGATGTTGACCGGGAAGGCGTCCAGCGCCTTGAACAGCCGGTCGAGGTGCCAGGCGCCGGGCGTGACGGTGGTGGCGGTCGTGCCGTCGGCGGGGCCGGTCCCGCCGCCGATCAGCGTGGTGACGCCGGAGGCGAGCGCCTCCTGGATCTGCTCCGGGCAGATGAAGTGCACGTGGGTGTCGACGCCGCCCGCGGTGAGGATCTTGCCGTTGCCCGAGATGACCTCGGTCTCGGGGCCGATCAGGAAGTCGGTCGCGACGGGATGCCCGTCGTGCAGCCGATCCATCGTCTCGTCGTTGTAGGCCTTGCCCAGCGCGGCGATGCGGCCGTCGCGAAGAGCGACGTCGGCCTTGACCACGCCCCAGTGGTCCAGGATGAGAGCACCGGTGATGACGGTGTCGGGCGGTTTCGGGGCGCCGGGAGTCGCGCTGTCGCGTGGCGCGAGTGACTGCCCCATCGACTCCCGGACCACCTTGCCACCGCCGAAGAGGATCTCGTTGCCGCTGCGGCCAGGACCGCCGGCCCAGTCCTCGGTGATCTCGATCCACAGATCGGTGTCGGCCAGGCGGACACAATCCCCCGTCGTCGGGCCGAACCGGTCGGCGTACTGTTCGCGCGTGAGGGGCTCGGACATCAGAGGTTGCCTCCGACCTTGCCGTTCAGGCCCGCGACGTGGCGCCGGCCCTCGATGGGCACCAGCTCCACGTCCTGGGGCATGTTGGGGGCGAAGCGCACCGAGCCGCCGGCGGGGATGTTCAGCCGTTTGCCGTAGGCGGCGTCACGGTCGGGGTGGATGTCGAGGCGGGAGTTGACCTCGTAGAAGTGGTAGTGGGAGCCGACCTGGATGTGACGGTCGTCGGTGTTGGTGACCCGTACGGTCGTGATCGGGCGGCCGTCGTTGAAGCTCACACCCCCCTCGGAGGAGAAGTCGATCGCGCCGGGAGGGCCCTGCCTGCCTGGCCCGGCCACGAGGGCCGACGGCCCGGCGGCGGGTGGGCACGGCGGGGGCTCGGGGTCGGGTGGGCACGGCTGCGGCAGAGCCCCGCACGGCGACGGGTCCGGGTCGGATGGGCACGGCAGAGTGGTCGCCAACGGGATCGGCTCGCGGAGGGTGACCATTTTGGTGCCGTCGGGGAAGGTGGCCTCGATCTGGAGGTCGGCGATCATCTCGGCGACGCCTGGCATGACTTCGTGCGGCATGAGCACCGGCGGCTGCTGCTTCGCCATGAGGTCCGCGACGGTTCTGCCGGCGCGCGCCTCTTCGAGGACCCAGGAGGTCAGGATGGCAACCGCCTCCGGGTAGTTGAGCTTCACTCGCCCTCTGCGCTTGTGGGCCACGTCCGCGGCCACGTGGATCATCAGCCGTTCTTGTTCATGCAGGGTCAGGTGCACCCTCTCACCTCGGTTTCACTTCTGCCCCCAGGCCCTTGCCTTCGGGGCCGACGGTGCGGATCGACCGGTATGGCCGGTGCTGGGCCCATATCGCTGTCCGCTCTTGCGCCGAGAGGTTGCCCCTTTCGCGGATGCGCCCGAAACAGGCGCCGTGAAGGGGTTCTATGGTCACCGCCCGGTTGCGTGCCGAGCGTAACCAATTCGACACTCTGCGCGATATGGCCTGAAGGGGAAGGGTGCCTCGCGCCGAAGCCACACCGACACCTCGCCCTGCTGACCGACATGACCAGCTCCGTCCCGGCCACCACACCGCGTTCGCACCGCGACCGAACACGAGCCCGCCCGAGCGAGCGCCACCGTCACGGTGGAGCCGACGTAGTGATCGACGAGGCCGGCACAGACGGCGAAAGGAAAGCGATGCCGTCGCATCGGGCCTGACAGGACCGAGAATGCCACCGACTGCCGGTCAGTTCGCGCGGAACAGCCAGCCCATGCGCGGGCCCGAAATATCAGCGATGTCGATTTCTCTTGCAGAAGAGAGACGCGCACTGACCCGTGGCGCCGCCCAGCAAGAAGCCAACACATCCATTCCATCGATTCCCCGAGCCATTCTCATGGCCAATGACGTGGAGGAACCTCACCGAGGAGCGTTCCACCGCCACAACCCAGCGCAACGGCCTCATGACGTCAATATGACATAGATCACATGGGGCGACAGGGCGCCCTGCCGAGAGGCAGGCCAAGCATGTTGATCAGCTCAAATGTCGCTTCTTCTCCCACCCTCGTCACTCTCGGTTCGAAAATGACGTCGGCTTTACGGGTTGACCCTTTCTGTAGATCTCTTCAACATCATCCGTGAACCTTATATCCGCCTTATGACGTAACGGCCCGCCCATCGGAACGGGCCCGCGTCAGCGTGCCTGAAAGGTGTCAGGATGCAGGGTTGGCGTTTTTGGAAGCGGGCGATCGTCGCATTACTGGTCGCCCTGACCATGGTGGCCTTCGATGTCAGGGTGCCGCTCGTATTGAGCCAGGAGGCATCGGCGGCCGTCTCGGGCCCCGAATCCGAACCGTCGGTCAAGGGTCACCCGGTGCCCGTCCCGAAGACGGCCGAAGGCGCGGAGAAGGATCAGCCGAGAGTCAAACGATCCGATCCCGTCTGGCCACGCCCCGGCCACGGCGAGGCAGCGCTCACCGGCAAGGCGGTCCAGGTCGGAGACCTGCCGGTCGCCGTGGCCGCGACGAAGAAGACGACCTCGGGCAAGGTGCGCGTCGAGACGCTGCCCGCCGACGCCGTCAACCGACTTGGCGGCGTCGGCATAGCTGCCAGGGTGACGCGCGTCGAGGGATCAGGGGCCGTACGGGCGGAATTCTCCTACGCGAGCTTCCGCGACGCCTTCGGCGGCAACTTCGACAGCAGGCTCGGCCTGCTCAGGCTGCCGGCGTGCGCGGTGACCGTCCCGCGTCCCCGCGACTGCGTCGTGCGCCCGCAGCCGGTGACGGCGCACAACGACCTGGCCGCCGGCAAGCTGATCGCCGATGTCCAGCCCGACCCGGCCACCGGGGAGGGCCTGCCCGTCGCGGTGGCGCCGAGCAGCCGTCCCAAGGCAGCCGAACTGGCCGGGAAAGCGTTCCGGACGGGCTCCGTGTACGTGCTCGCCGCTGGAGTCGCGGGCGCGGACGGCAACTTCGGCGCAACCGACCTCAAGCCGTCGGGCAGTTGGCAGGCCGGCACCTCTGGCGGCGGCTTCGACTACAGCCTGCCGTTGCCCGAAGCCCCCTCCCCCGCGGGCAACGGCCCTGAGCTGTCCCTCCGCTACGACTCCTCCTCCGTGGACGGGCAGGGCCGCTGGACCAACAACCAGTCAGGCACGGTCGGCGTGGGCTGGGACCTGAACGCCGGATTCATCGAGCGCAAGTACCGTCGCTGCTACGTCGACAACTTCTACCATCCGGAAACGGCCGAGCTGATCTGGACCGCCGACGAGATGGGCGTGGGCGGCAGGGCGGTGTGCTGGGAATCGCCCGACGCCAACGACAATGACCCCACGACCACCGACATGAGCGGATCCGAGCTGGTCATCAACGTCGGCGGGCGGTCCGCCGCCATCGTCAAGGACACCTCGGGCGGCTGGAAGACCGTTCCCGAGCTGGGCTTCAAGATCGAGCAGCTGACGGGTGGCGCGGACAGCCAGCCCTATTGGCAGGTGACGAGTCAGGACGGCACGGTCTCCAGATTCGGCTACCGCAAGGACGCCCAATGGCAGCTCCCGTACGTGGGCAACGACGTCGGCGAGCCCTGCTACGACCGCTACTACAACGACGCCATCCCACCGACCTGCACCGGGGTGTGGCGCTGGAATCTCGACAGAGAGACCGACCGCAACGAGAACGTGGTCGACTACTCCTACACCCGCGAGACCAACTACTTCTGCCTGCCCTCCTGCGCTCACGAGACCTACCGGGTGCTGCCGTACGACAGCGGCGGCGTGCTGGCCAAGGTCGAGTGGGGACACAACTCCCAGCTGGCCGGTACGACGCCGACCTCCCGGACGGTCTTCACCACGGCGGCGAGAGACGGCGGCGACGTGCCGACCGACCTGCAGTGCGCCGCCCCCACGCCCTGCGACAACGGCGCGATCGCCTTCTTCTCCACCCGCAAGCTCACCTCCGTGACGGCCGAGTCGGCCAACCCCGCGACCGGCGGATGGGATCCGGTCGAACGGCTGGACCTGCGCCACACCTGGATGTACACGAGGACGGACTTCGGTCCGCCACGCGATCCCGTCATGTGGCTGGACACCGCGCAGCAGACCGGGCTGGCCGCGAGCCCCACGATCACGCTGCCGCCCTTGGACTTCGACGCCGCCATGCTGGCCGGCCGCATGGATTACGACGACATGTCGGACTGGACGGACCTGCTGTCGTGGCGGATGGTCCCCCACATGAGCGGTTTCGCCAACGGCATGGGCGGCCGCACCGAGGTCACGTACGGCCAGGCCGACCCCTGCTCCGGCGGGAAGGGCCGGGACGGCACCGACTACTTCGCCGACAAGACGGGTGACTGCTTCCAGGTCGACTACAGCATCGAGGGCAACGAGAGCTGGGCCCGCTTCTACAAGCACCTGGCGACCAAGGTCGTCGAGCGCGACCTGGTCGGCGGCTCACCCGACATCACCCACTCCTACGAATACCTGGGCGGCCCGGGCTGGGTGGGCCCCACCGAGTACGCGGAGCCGGGGCTCAAGCCAGCCTCCTCCGACTGGCGCGGATACGGCCAGGTACGCACGATCACCGGATCGGGCTCCGACCCTGACGGCTACACGGTCACGTCCGAGACGTTCCTGCGGGGTATGGGCACGCTCGTCCCCGACTTCGACGGCGGGACCATCCTGGACGCCTGGCCGCTGATGGGGCAGACGCTCCAGCGGCAGACCTGGAAGATGACCGCGACCAGCCCGCGAGCCTACGCCGAGGTCGAGTCGACACGCTGGGAGTACCAGCTCAAGGCCAACGGTGACGTCCCAGGCGCGCTGGACCCGTACTTCGTCCTGCGGGTGCGCGAGCGCACCAGGGAGAAGGCGGCCGGCGGAAGCTGGCGCTACAGCGACACCAAGACTCTGCACAACGCCGACGGCCTGCCCATCAAGATCAACTCTTACGGGCAGGACGGCGTGTCGACCGACAACTCATGCACGTCCATCTCGTATGCGCGCAACACCGACGGCGGCCAGTGGTTGATCGGGTTCGTCTCGGTCGTCGAGAAGCGCACGGGAGACGACTGCGCCGCGGGCACCCTCGTCGGGAAGACCGTCACCCTGTACGACAACGGCACCGACCCGGCGACGAACAAGCCCAGCGACGGCAACGCCACCGAGACCCGCGCCTACGCCGACACGAGCACGGTCTCGGCAGGCAAGGCTTCCTTCGACGAGTACGGCAGGCAGACCGAGGTGGTGGACCCGCTGGGCAAGCGCACCACCACCACCTACAACCCCACGACGGGCTGGCCCTCGAACGGCGTCGTCACCACGAACCCGCTCAACCATCAGGTCCAGGCCACGACCTCGCGTCTGCACGGCGAAATCGTCTCGATCGTCGACGCCAACGGCAAGAAGTCCGAGCTCGACTACGACGCCCTCGGCCGCGCTGTCGCGATGTGGGCCCCTGGCCAGCCGCGCTCGGGAGGGACTCCGACGGCGACCGCGGCCTACGACATCCCCTCCAGCGGCGGACTGAGCCAGCCGACCGCACCGATCAGGACCACGCTCAAGCGGCTGCTCACGGGGACGGGTTCGGCCGCGAAGACGGTGACCACCTACAGCTATGAGGACGGACTCGGGCGCACCCGGGAGGCGCAGGCCACCTCCCCCTCCGGCGGCCGGGCCGTGGTCGTCACCACCTACGACGCCAGGGGCCTGCCACTGGCCAAGACCGAGCCGGTGCACAACACCGCTGCACCCGGCTCCGGCCTGCTCAACCCCACCCTGACGAACGCGGCCCAGTGGACCAAGACCCTCTACGACGGGCTTGAGCGCCCGGTCGCGATCATCTCGTACCACCTCGCCCAGGAGTTACGCCGTACCACCACCGCCTATCCCGGTGCGGACAGGACCGAGACCGTTCCCCCGGTCGGCGGCAAGACCGTTACCGTCACCGACGTCTTCGACCGGACCACGAAGATCGAGGAGTGGAAGGACGGCTCCTCCCACCAGGACACCGTCTACACCTACGACGTCAACGACAACCTGCTGACGATGACGGACGCCAAGGGAAGCGTCCGCACGTTCACCTACGACTGGCTCAAGCGGCAGACCGTCGCCGCGGACCCGGACGCGGGGCGCACGACCACCGGATACGACCTGGCAGGCAGAGTCGCGTGGAAGACCGACGCGACGGGTCAGAAGATCTCCATCGGCTACGACGACCTGGGCCGGGTCACCACCCAATGGAGCGGCGAGGCGGGCACGGGCGCCAAGCTCGCCGAGTGGAGTTACGACTCCGTCGCCAAGGGCCAGCCCGCCTCCTCCACCCGCTACGTCGGCGGCCAGCCCTACACCCAGAGCGTCACCGCCTACGACGACAACTACCGCCCCACCGGCAACAAGATCAGTATCCCCGCCGTCGAGGGCACGCTGGCCGGAGACTACGCGTTCACCTCGGTCTACGACGCCGCGGGCAACCTGCGCCAGCAGGGCATGCCGGCCGCAGGCGGACTGCCGGCGGAGACCCTCACCTACACGTACACCGACTACGGCCTGTCCAAGGGCCTCAGCTCCGACCTCGGCGGGTTCACCTACGTCAAGGACACCCTCTACTCGGCAACCGGGAAGCTCGCCGAGCGTCAGTTCGGCACGACCGGCAAGATCAGGCGCACGCTCGAACACGACGCCACAACCGGGTGGCTCAGCCGGGTGACCACCACAGCCAAGGCGGACACGGCAACGCCCGAGACCGTTCAGGACGACAGGTTCGGCTACAACGTCGCCGGCCAGCTCAACCGCATCCAGGATGCCCGGCAGGGCCAGTCGGAGTGCTTCGCCTACGATGAGTTGCTCCGTCTGTCGGCGGCCTTCACCACGACCGCGGCCGACTGCAGCGGCGGGGGCGACGGCCTGGGGCCTGATCCGTACGACCAGAGCTACACCTACGACGCCGCCGGCAACCTCGCCACGCTGACCAGCAACGGGCAGGCGGCCACCTACACCTACCCGGCCGCGGGCGCCGGTGCGACGCGGCCGAACGCGGTCACCTCCATCAGCCGCCCAAGCGGCACGGACACCTACACCTACGACGCCGCCGGCCGGCTGTCCTCCAGAACGGTGGGCGGCAAGCAGGGCACATTCGATTGGGACGAGCTCGGCCACCTGTCCAAGGTGACCGTCGACGGCCAGCAGACCTCGATGGTCTACGACGCCGACGGTGAGCGGCTGATCCGGCGCGATGCAGGCGGCGCCGCGACGCTCTACCTCGGCGTCATGGAGCTCAAGCTGTCGGGCGGGCAGGTGACCGGCACGCGGTACTACGCCACCGCCGACGGCACGACGGTCGCACTGCGCACGGGCAGCACGGTCACCTGGCTGATGGCCGGGCTGAACAACAGTCAGCAGCTTGCCGTCGGCGACGCCGACGGCGCGGTCGCACGCCAGCGCTACCTGCCGTTCGGCGGACGGCGCGGTGGTGACGCCCTGCCCTTCACCGACCGCGGCTTCCTCGGCAAGACCGAGGACGCCAGCGGGCTGGTCTACCTGTCGGCCCGCTACTACGACCCCGGAATCGCCAAGTTCATCAGCACCGACCCGGTGCTGAGCCTGCAGGCGCCGGACTGGGCGAACCCCTACAGCTATGCCGCCAACAACCCCATCACGCTGTCCGACCCCGACGGGCTCAAGCCGCGGCGCGCCGCGAAGACGGCGGACGGCGACAAGCCGTGGAAGTACAACGCCTCAAGGCACAACCGCGCGGTCGACGTGGCGGCGCTGCTGATCAAGTGGATGGCGCTGCTCGGCTACCCGTCCGGGAAGATCGTGCTGGAGTACCACATTCCCGGCGCCAAGAAGCTCGGCACCGACGGCAAGGCCGACATCGCCCTGATCACGGAGGACGCGATCTACCTGTGGGAGGTGAAGCGCAACACGGTCGCCGCCCAGGGCAAGAACGAACTCGCGATCTACATCAAGGCGCTCAAGGCACTGCCGAACCAGACCGGCGGACGCAATGTCCTGCCCGGCTTCGACCTCCTGCTCCCCGTGCCCAACTACGTCAAGGAGACCAACGAGATCGTCATCGCCTACTCCAACGCCGCGAAGTGGGGCAAGAACTCGGGAGTGATCGAATACTGGGTGACCAAGAGCCGCGGACCCCAGCAGGTGCCCGTGGTGTCTCCCAAGACGCAGCCGCAGCCTGTGCCGTTCCCGACGCCGCACTTGATGCCGCACGTGGGCGATCCGGGCTACACGCTCGAGGACCTGCGTCGTAACGCGGAGAACAGGCCCAAGGGCCTGCCCGCTCTGCCGCCGCAGTTGCAGGGCACGCTCACGGGGGCAGCCATCCTCGGAGGCATCGCCCTGTCCATCCTGAGCTTCGGCCTCTACCAGCCGCCGGGACTGGCCTACTGAGATGACGCGGCCCGCCGGAACCTCCGGCGGGCCGCTAGGCTGAATGGCTCCGAAGGAGGGACAGTGTCGCTCGGTTCCAACAGGTTGTCGGCTGAACTCGTCGTCCGTGCGAAGTCGGACGACCACCGTGCCGGCCTGGCATCGGACTGGCTGTCGGGCGCGCTGGCGGATTTCGCCCCGGACCTGGCGTCGCTGCTGGCCCGCAGCCCCCGGATGAACCCCGCCGCCCTCGACGACGAGACGGGCCGCACGCCCTCCGGAGAGCCGGGCGGGTTGTGGGCGCAGTTCCGCGTCAAACCCGCGCTCTCACGCCCGTTCTCCAAGACCATGCCGTACTCCGAGCAGAGCCTGCGCGCGGTCGCCCGTGCGCTTCAACGACGCCCCCACATGGTCGAGTACATCCTCACCCCACTCGACGAGCGAGGGTTCCCCGGCAACGGCACTGTTTGGATCAACGTGTCCGCTCCTGCCGGGGAGGCCGAGCCGTGGCTCAAACTCAGGGTGGAGCAGGTGCCGCGTTCCGGTGACCGGCATCCGCCTGACGTCCAGCAGCGCTGGGCGGAGGCGCTGAAGCGGCGGGCCGCCGTCACCGGCGCCTGCTACGGCCATGTCACTGACGACTGCCTCACCGACGAGACGCCCTTGGAGACCGCGCTCGGCGCCCTGGACTCCGTCACCGTCCCCCGCTGCGAACTCGAACTGCGCGGCTATTCCTGGGTCACGGTGTGCGCGGGCGCGCCGGCAGCGCGGCTGGGCGGACCGACGGCTCTGGCAGCGACGGGCGCCTTCGACGAGGTCGACGAGTTGCCTGGCGGCGCACTGTTCCTGCGGGCCACCCCGACACTGGACGACTATGACGAGGCTGCGATCGAGCGGGTGTTCCACGTGCTCCGGCCCGTCCTCATCAAGGGGAAGATACGGCGCGTGTTCGGGATGGACCATCTCAGGCTGCACTTTCCCGCCGGCCAGGAGTGAGCTCATCAGGAGCACAAGTCGAGCGGACAAGACATACCCCTCCGACGCCAACCGCCTTTACCTGCGCCGCCGCACGACCCGCCGCGCCATCCCCGAACCCGCGCGACCAGCGTGCCGACCGCCGCCGGCGCGGCTCTGCCGGGCGCCGATGTCGCCGGGTCGTGAGGGTCACGCGTTCCGTGACCTTGGCTCAGGGCTTCGCCACGTCCGCCACTCGGCAGTGATGTCCGCGTGGCGATCAAACTCCCTCTGGCGGAAGCCTGAGGTATTGATCGACTTCAACGTCCGCCCGCGCCGCCGCCAGCCAGCGGATGAGGTCCGCGTCCATCGAGATGCCCTTCTCCCGGGGCTCCTCAGCGTCGCGGAACTCCTGCACCACGATCAACGTCGTCTCCCAGCGTCCCCCTCCTCGCGAGCTTCTCATCGCTTGCCGTTATCGACCCAAGCGTCCGCCCGAATGGCCCGTGGTCGTGCACTCTTGTACGAATCATCATGCGGAGATCTTCTCTCGTAAACTGAGCCACTCATCAAGGACGCCAAATGGCCGATACACCGGACTACGCGCAGGTTCAACCCAACCGCCGCACCGCGCTTACCGCAGCGGTCGCGAGCGGAGTAGCCGTCGCGGCAATAGTCACCGTCACAACCTCTGTTCTGTCCACGCCGGAAACCTCCCCAGCCGGCAGCGGAACCGCCTCCGTCAGCTCAGCACGAGCCTCGGCCCCCGAGCCCATCGAGAAACTGTGGCCCGCAGCAGTGCACGAAGTGCCGGCCAAATTACCCGACGGCAGAAAAGTCCGGCCGCGACTGATGGTGGACACCACCAAAGTTCTCCTGACCGCCGAAGCCGGCTTCGAGAAGGCGAACGGCCTCTACACCTACGACGTGAACAGCGGCGAGGTGGCCGAACTCGCCGACATCACCCTCCCCGCCGGCACCACCCTCTTCCCCGACGGCTTCACCGCAGGCCAAGGCCGGGTCGCCTGGTGGACCGCCCGCGGCGCCGCCGACAAGCGAACCGCCGACATCTGGACCGTCCCGACGACCGGCGGCAGACCGCAGCTCGTCACCTCCGCTCCCCTGCGCCCGCCTCATCGGCCGGCTTCGTCACCGGGATCGCCATCACCCCTGACCGCCTCGCCTGGTCAGCCGGGAACGAGGGCGTCTTCACCGTCGACGTCAACGGCGGGCAACCGCAGCGCGTAGACGGCACGCAGGGACAGCACATCCTGAACTGGCCCTGGGTCGGATCACCGGGGACGTTCGGCGGCAACGAATCCCCCTTCCAGTCCGTCATGAACATCGAGACCGGCGAGAAGCGCGCCCGGACCGCCTTGCAGCCAGGCAGCCCTGTGGCCTGCGGCATCACCCTCTGCGTCACACACCCCGGCCGATCCGCGGCGGCGCAGGTCCAGGACCGTGACGGGCGAGCACGGCACGACATGGACGTGACGGGAGTCGCGCCACAGCCTCTCCAGCAGGACCGGTTCCTGTCCGCCCAGCTGCCCGACCGTGCGATCGTCCACGACGTGCGGTCAGGCGTGTCCGCCGAGATCCGCGGCCTCGACACCCGGACCCGCTACCGCGCCCCGGCCGGCAGCAACATCGCCCTCTTCACCCGCGGCGACAAGTTCGTGGTCGTCGACCTCACTGCCATTCACTGACCACTTTTCCGCTGCTGGTGGCCTGTGCCCCTTCAAGGGACACTCTCCGACCGCCGTGCTGAGATTCCGCTCGGCGCGTGCAACCGATTCGCTGCAGTGAGAAGCCTCGTGTGATGCGAGGGCGTCCGGCAGCCCGCTACCGGCCAACGACAGCCGCTGATCACACTGAATACACGCGTAACCCCGCCTTTGCGGTAGAGCGGCCCCTGTCGTGCGATCAGCCGGAGGCGCACAACCTATTGAACTCCGCGACGTCCGTATTGATATCCGCGATCACCTGGTTGGGGTCGCCGCCGGTCATGCCCGTCAGGCGGAAGCTCAGTTCCTGGAACTCCGCCGCCAGCCGCCTGATCTTCGCCCCCACCGCGCCCTGCGCGTTGAGGGCTGCGCCCATCAAGTCGCTGTACGTCTGCTGAGCCGCGGCCGCCTGGCCGCTTGGGCTGGTTCCGGCATCCCTGCGGTAGGCGGTCAGGGCCGCCGCCGTCTCGTCGCAGCCGACAGCCCGGACCTTCAGCGGCGCTGGAGGGGAATCCTGGACGGCTTGCGTGTGACTCGGTGTTTGGGACGTGCTGGACTCAGGTGATGAGTCCACCGGCGATGGTGAGTGCGGGGTGACGACCTGACCCGGTGGGGATGAAGTCGGGGACGGACTGGAATCCACTGTGCCGGACGGGGTCTTGGGCGGCATCAGGTAGGCGACGAGCGCGACCACGGCTGCGATCGAACCCGCCAGAGCGCTCACCGCCGTCCAGTTCAGGCGCGAGCCTGCTCCCCCGCCGCCCGCCCCCGCTGATCCGCCTCCGGTCATGTTCTGATGGTGGCCGAGCCGCCGCACTCGGTCCAGGACGACTCCCGCAGATGTTCTTGATCTGCAGACAGCACCGGCACCGGCTGCGCTCGTGCCGCGGACCATCCCGGCCGGACGGCCACTAACCGCCACTCCTTCCCTGTTGGAGGGCCGGGCTCAGCCGACCGGGGTGATGCCGTCAACAGGGCCGGCTCGTACACCACTCCCGCGGACGCAACCGTCGATGTGGTCCTGTCCGGCTTCGTCCAGGCCAGGCTGGGGACGTCGAGCGGGCCGGCGATCGTGAGTGGTGAGGCTGCTCGGCGAATGGCTGCCCAGCTGACCTGCGCGCACTGAACGACGGGCTTCCCTGGATGCGGCTGTTGCCTCGCTCGCGCGTCGTTGACATTCGCCGCATAGGCGACAGAATACACATATGAACAGTTCTTCAGCTGAGAATGTGTTGATGGTGGACGGTTGTGCCGTCAAGGTGGTGGATGCCGACCGGGTGTCCGCGGTGTGCGAGCGCATGCCCGCCGCCGAGGACCTCACCGACACGGCGGACATCTTCGGCCTGCTGTCCGACCCCAACCGGCTGAAGCTGCTGGTCGCGCTGCTGGACGGCGAGCTGTGCGTGTGCGACCTGGCGGCGGTGACCGGGCAGAGCGAGTCGGCGGTCTCCCACGCGCTGCGCCTGCTGCGTGCCCATCGCATCGTGGCCGCCCGTCGCTCGGGCCGGATGGCGTACTACCGGCTGGAGGATCCGCACGTACGGATGCTGCTGGACCTGGCGCTGGCCCATACCGAGCACACCGAGGCCATCCACCCGGAGCGGGAGGGCGAGGGCTGATGGGCGTGGGTCACGGGCACGGGCACGCCGGGGCCCGGCACCGCTGGCGGCTGGCGGTCTCGTTCGTCCTGATCGGCGCGTTCTTCCTGGTCGAGCTGGGCTACGGCCTCTTCTCGGGGTCGCTGGCCCTGATGTCGGACGCCGGGCACATGGCCGCCGACGTCGTCACGCTCGGCGCGGCGCTGGTCGCCACCAGGATCGCCGCTCGCCCCGACACCACCGGCCGGCGCAGCTACGGCTCCTACCGGGCCGAGGTGTTCGCGTCGCTGCTGGCCGTGGTCCTCATGCTGGGCGTCGCCGTCTATGTGGTCGCCGAGGCGATCGGCAGGATCGGCGCCCCGGCCGAGGTGTCCACAGGGCCGATGCTCGTGGTGGGCGCGCTCGGGCTGGTGGTCAACCTGATCGCGCTGTTCCTGCTGCGGTCCGGCGCCAGTGAGAGCCTCAACGTCAAGGGCGCGTACCTGGAGGTGGTGGCCGACACGGCGGGCTCGGTCGGCGTCATCGCGGCGGGGTGGCTGATCACGGCGACCGGTCAGGTGTTCTGGGACACGGTCATCGCGCTGGCCATCGGCGTGTTCGTCGCCGTGCGTGCGATCTCGCTCGGCCGGCAGGTGTTCGCGGTGCTCGGCCAGCACGTGCCCGAGGGCATGGACGCATCCGTCGTGGCGGCCGACCTGGCGGCCATCGAGGGCGTGCGCGACGTGCACGACCTGCACCTGTGGACGCTGACCTCCGGCATGAACGTCGCCACCGCCCACCTCGTCACGGGCGACCAGAGCGACAATCACTCCGTCCTCGATCAGGCCCGTGACCTGTTGCGCACCCGTCATGGCGTCGCGCACGCGACCCTGCAGGTGGAGCCGGACGGCCACACCGGCTGCGACGAGGTCGGCTGGTAGCCGGCGGCCTGAGGCGGCGTTCCGGTCGTGCCGCGGGCGGCGAGCATGCCGCGCATCAGCTCGATCTCCGCCTTCTGGGCGGCGAGTATCGACCTCGCCATGCGCCTCACCTGCGGCTGGCCGCTTCCCTGCGCCGCCTGAGCCATCTGCACGCCGCCCTGGTGATGCGGGATCATCAGGCGCAGGAAGAGGGTCTCCGCCTCCTTGCCGCTCGCCTGTTCCAGCTGCTTGAGCTGGTCGCGGGTGGCCATGCCGGGCATCTGGGCGGACTGCGGTCCCATGCCGGGCATGTTCTGGTGGCCCTGACGCATCCAGGCCATGCGGGGTTCCAGCGACGCCTGGGGCAGGCCCCACAGGTCCAGCCAGGTGTACATCTGCCCGATCTGCTGCTGCTGGGTGGTCGCGATGTCGTAGGCGAGCGTCCTGACCTCGCGGTCGGCGGTGCGGTCGCGGACGATCAGTGCCATCTGTACGGCCTGCGCGTGGTGGGCCTGCATGTCACGGGCGAAGCCGGCCTCCAGCGACGCGTCCCCGGGCGGGCCCGCGTACCAGAGGCGGAGGCCGAGGGCGGACAGCGCGAGCGTCAGCACGGCGGTCACCGCCACCAGGACCCCGCGCCGCCGCGGGAACGCCGGGAGCCTCATGCCGACGGCTCCCCGATCCCGCCGCTGCAGGACGCGCCCGGCTCGGGCGTCCCGGGGCCGTTGATGTTGGCGCGCAGGAACGCCGTCAGCCGCGGGTCGTCGGCGCTGTCCAGCTTGAGCTGCTTGCCCCAGGCGCTGAGCACGACCGGCGCGGACAACCCCGTGTACGGCGACAGGACGACGAAGTCGCGTCCCTGGGCCTGCTGGTAGAGGATGTCCAGTTGGTCCTTCGGCAGCCCCGGCTGGAAGGCGATCCAGACGGCTCCGTGCTCCTGGCTGTGGACGACGTTCTCGTTGCGCAGGGGCTTGCTGTAGATGCCGCAGTTCTGCCACTCCGGCGCGTGGTCGCCGCCGACCGGCGGGGCCTGCGGGTAGCTGACGACCTTGTCGGTGTGGTTGCGGCTGCTCACGTTGATCGTCTGGACCGCGTCCAGCGACCGTCCTGCCCGGTCGTCCAGGACGAACGCCGTGGCCGCCGCGGCCATCCCGGCGGCCGTGATCACCGTGGCGCTGATCATGACGACCCGTCGCCGGCGCTCCGCGCGCCGCTGCTCGGCCTGCAGCGCGGAGAGCCGCTCCTTCAGCGTGCCCTCTGCGTTCTTGCCCATCCGCCACCTCCGAACCCACATGCTTCTACTATTCGTAGAACTTCTACAGCACGTAGAATATGGATGCCGTAAGCGGATTCCGTCTCACTCATCCGAGGGGGCGCGCGTAGAGGGAGAAGGACTTGTCCCCTACGGGCCCTTGGGTCAGGCCCATGCACAGCAGCGGCCCGGTGTCGGACGACGCGAGAACGGCAAGTCCTTCGGGTTCGCGGGGGACGAGGTTCCTGGCCGTGCGGTCCAGGATCTGCTGCTCCACCTTTCCGCTGGGCAGGTGGATGCGGTAGAGGCGGATGTTCCCCGGCGAGGAGACGGGGTTGGCTGGGCCGTAAGCGCTGCCGAGCAGTTGGTAGGCATGGTCGGCGTGCAGCGCCATGCCCTGGAACGGCAGCCCGAGGGCGGCGCCGGGCTGCGGCAGGTCGGCGAGCGGGCGTAGGCCGCCGGGGGCCGTACAACGCAGGTCCACGAGCCGGAGGCGCGGCTCGCCGGCCACCTTGTAGCGCAGCAGCAACAGTCCGGAGTCGGGGTCGAGGGCCGGGGCGTTGCTCGTCGAGCCGGGCAGCGGCCGCCAGGTGGTCAGGCACCGGCTGCCCGAGGTCAGGACGGCGCCGTCGATGAAGGGGAAACGGCAGATGCCGCGGCCGTAGCCGGAGGCCGGGCTGGCGTCCCACTCGGTCCACAGCACGGGGTCGCGGCCCGCGGGCCGCTGCACGCCCAGGGCGCCGCCGTGTCCGAAACCCAGCAGGTACATCGCTCCGGTGAGGGTGCCGTCCAGGGACAGGCGGTTGAGGCACAGATCGCCGCGCCGGGCGCGTTCGGCCTGGGTGCGAGCGTGGCGTTCTCCGTCCAGGCGGACGCCGCCTTGCATGAGCTGGAGGGCGTACAGGTGCCTGTCGCGTTCGTCGAAGGCGAAGGACTGCAGCACGGTGCCGTGCAGCAGGCGTCCGCCGCGCAGCAGGATCCGGCCGGTCGAGGCGAGGCTTCGCGAGTCGGCCGTCGAGGGGGACGCCAGGGCGGCAGGCGGTCCGGCGAGTGCGAGATCCATCGCGGCGGCCAGCGCGACGATCGCGCCCGTACGCAGCGCCTCGCGACGGGTCGGCGGGCGCGGCCGAGGAGTCATCGGGTCATCCCGGGGCGGAGGTGGCGGGCGGGACGGCCGCGACGAGGGCCACGGCCGTGTCGTCGATCATGTGACGTGGTCGCCGTCGTGGCAGGTGACGGCCCAGTTCGCGGCCGTGCGGTCGGCAGCGGCGGAGGCGGTTGCCGCGACTGCGGCGCCGTCAGGCCGTGGTGAGTGATGGGTGGGGCCGTGCGGGTCGGGGCAGTGCGGTGTCAGGCGTCGCGGGGCGCCGTTCTCGTCGAAGGCGTGGCCGCCGTCCGTGACGTGGTCGACCTGCAGCGTGGTGTGCCCGATGTCGTGGCGTTCGCGCAGCAGCCGTTCGACGGCCAGGCGGGCGGCGTGGCAGTCTGCGCCCGGAACGACCAGCACGTGCGCCGACAGCGCGGGATAGCCGGAGGTGACCTCCCAGATGTGCAGGTCATGCACCTCGACCACGGTGTCGATCGCGGCGATCTGGCGGCCCACCTCGGCCGGGTCCAGCCGGGCGGGAGCGGCCTCCATGAACACCCGTCCGGCGTCGCGGACCAGACCCCAGCCGGCCTTCAGCATCAGGGCGGCGACCACGAGGGCGGCGATGGCGTCGGCGCGGTTCCAGCCGGTCAGCCAGACGACCAGGCCGGCGATGGTGGTGCCGATGAAGGCGTACAGGTCGTTGAGTATGTGCTGGAAGGCGCCCTCGACGTTGAGGCTCGAACGGTTGGCCTTCGACAGCAGCCAGGCGGCGGCCACGTTCACGACGATGCCGGCCAGCCCGGTCGCCACCACGTACAGGCCCTCGACCGCGGGCGGCTCGACCAGGCGGCGCACGCCCTCGAAGGTGAAGTACGCCGCGAGCAGCAGCAGGGTGATGCCGTTGACCTGGGCGGAGACGATCTCGGCGCGCTTGAGGCCATAGGTGAAGCCGCCGCGCGGCGGCCGGGCCGCGATCCGCATCGCGACCAGCGCCAGCACGATCGCCATGGCGTCGGTGAGCATGTGCCCGGCGTCGGAGATCAAGGCCAGCGAACCCGCGATCACGCCGATCACCACCTCGACGACCATGAAGCCGGCGATCAGCGCGAGCGCGCCGCGCAGGTGACGCCGGTCGGCGTCCGCGCTCACCCCGTGTCCGTGTCCGTGTCCATGACCGTGTCCGCGGGGGCCGTCGTCGTGACGGTGGTCGTGACCCTGCTGCTCAGACATGCCTGGGGCTCCTCGGAGGGTGGGCGACGTGGGCGACGGCCAGATGCAGCGGGGGCTCGCAGTCCGCAACATCTGACTGGATGTTCATATGTACAGATGTTGGACGCTGTAGCCCCAGAGGTCAAGGACCTTGGTGGAGATCGAGGCTTTACTCATGAACATCTGATCAGATGTTTAAACTTTCGGTAATGCGTCAACTACACAACGTAGAAGTTCGCCGGTCAGGACTCCCAGGACCTGGTCGCGCTCTACAGGTTCCCCTGCACCGGTGCAGCCACACGCACCCACCGAGTGAAAGGAACACCGATGACCGACCCCCACGACCACCCCACGGCTCCCTGCCTCCCCGGCACTGAGCACGACTGCGCCGACGATCACACCGCGACGACCGTGCAGGACCAGGGCTGCGACGCCGGTCACTGCCACGACGACCACGGCACGACCGCGTCCTAGCCGCCCCGGCGGCCCGCCCCTCGGCGGTCGGGCCGTCACCTCGCCCGCGCGGCCGATCCCGCTCCGGCTCGCCCATGGAGCGACGCCGGAGCGCCCCGCGCCCGCCGAGTCACGACATCGAGACGACGGTGAAAGGCTGGACCAGTTCCTCATGCACGCCGAGCACGAAGACCACGACCATGACCACGACCATGACCACGACCGCGGCCTCCACCTCCCCCACAGCCACGCCGCCCTCGACGGCGCCACCACACCGCCGCTCCAGGCGGGGACGCCCGGCCGGCTCGCCCTGCTGACCGCCTCCGCGGTGCACCATCAGGTCTTCACGGTCGTCCGCCTGCGCTCCGGCTACGACCTGGCCGAGGTGGACGCCTTCCTCGCCCAGGTGGAGACCACGCTCAGCCTGCTCTGGCAGGACAACACCCAGCTTCGCGAACGCCTCGGCGCCGCCCCTCCCGTGAGCATGCCCACCGACGCCGGCGTGCTCGCGGCGGCACACCGCAGCGCCCAGGAAGCCCTTGAGTCCGCCCAGCAGGAAGCCCACCAGATCCTCGCCGACGCCCGTACCGACGCCGAACGACTGCGGCGCGAGGCCGCGTCGGCCGCCGACGCGCTGACCCGGGCCGCCCACCAGGCCCTTGACGAACAGCTCGACCGGCTCGAACGCGCCATCACCGACCAGGGCCGGAACCTGCAGCACAACCTGCACACCCAACTCGGCCACCTGCGCGCCGCCCTGGCCGACCTGGACGCCCACGGCCCCACGCCCGCCCACGGCGCCCATGACGCGGCCTCGCAGCGGCCGATCACCGTACATTCGCCCCCCTTCACCCGCGACCCGGCCGCCGGTCACTGACGGACGGTCCGGCTCGTCGGCTCGTGCCGTCCGTCGTCGCGGTGTCCCGACGCGACGACCGCCCACCAACCCCGCACCCTCGCCGGAAAGGCCGTGTCATGCTCGTGCCGCTCGGGGGATCGACGCCGCCATCAGTGCCCCTGCACACCCTGTCCGCCCTGAACGTGGAAGCCTCCGCCCCCGACACTGCCCTGCCCGCCTGGACGACCTGGGCCGCCGTCGTGCTGGTGGCACTGTCCACGCTGGTCGGCGCCTCCCTTGCCCGCCGCAGGAACGCCACGATCAGCGTCTGGCTGGCCGTCGCCTCGGCGCTGATGCTCATCACCGCCCTGGTCGACCTGCTGCCCGACGCCTGGCGCGAAGCCGACGCCACCGGCGTGCCGCTGTGGGTCGTGGGTGTGGCCGGCGCGTTCGGCTTCCTGGTCATCACGTTCTTCACCCGTAAGGGCTGCGGGCACAGTCACGGCGACAAGGCCGGCGGCGGGCGGCACGCGCCCGGCCTGCACCGCCGGGTCCAGCAGGCGGTCAGCGCCGCCGTCTACGGCGGTGTGGGCACCGCGGCCGCCCTGTCGCTGCACCGCATGATCGAGGGGGCGACCCTGGCCCTGGCCGCGTCCGCCGTCGTGGTGGCCGCCCTGGTAATCCACTCGGCCAGCGAAGGGCTGGCCCTGACCGCCATGCTCGACCTGGCGCGCAGACCGGCCGCCCCCTGGCTCACCCTGTCCTGTCTGGCTCCCGCGGCCGGCGTCGTCCTGGCGACGGTGGCGCCGCTGCCCGCCCAGAGCGTGCCGGTGCTGCTCGGCATGGTGACCGGCGTACTGCTGCGTACCGGTCTCATCGGACTCACCATCGCCCGCGACAGCCGCCGCCTGACCCGCCGCCACCTCGTCCTGGCCGCCACCGCCGTGGCCGCCATCGGCGGCCTGCTGGTCACCACCCAGACCCTGCTCGCCGACGGTCCGCCGGCATCCTCCGCACCGGTCGCCGCCGCCCGTGGCCTCGCCACCGCGCCGAACCCTCGAACGGCCGAAGCCGCACCGCTCCGCGATCCGTTGCCTCGGCAGATGTCCGAGGCCCAGCTACGCGCCGCCGTCACCGCCAGGCGGCTCACCCTCGAACAACTCCTGGCGCGCAGGGACGCCACCACCATCACCGCCGACGCCACCGCCCTCCTGCGCGCCCTGCCCGAGCACACCCCCGACCAGATCACGCAGACCCTGCGCCAGGCCAAGATCGATCCCGGCACCAGTGTCGGTGACCTCACCCTGCTGCAGCGCCACCTCCTGCTCACCTCACTCAGCGACGCGCTCCCCACCCCGCGCCCCTGAGACGACGCCTCGGCTCACCGGTCCGGCCGGTCAGTTCGACAACATGTAGAAAGCAATATCGGCGACTCACCCCCGTCCCGACCTGGATCGATAAGGCCGTCATGAGGAGCGGGCCCGGTTCCGGGATCAAGGGCTTAGCCGGGTCTTACGCCGGAGTTGGCACCGTGAGGCAGCAGAACTTGAGGGAGATGACAGATGAACGCGCACGAGCCTCACGAGCAGGACCCTGGAGCGCAGGGAAACGGCGGGTGGAGCCAGTTCGGCACCACGCCACCGACCGCCGGAGGCTTCCCCCGCCGTGACCCGATCGTCACGGAGCAGCCGCCGCCCCTGCCTCCGCCGGCACCTACCTTGAAGGCCCGTTTCACCGCCGGCCAGAAGGCGGTGGCCGGGCTCGCGCTGGCAGCGATGGCGATCGTCGGCGGGGTGGTCGGCGCCGTCGCGGTGAACTCCTTCCGGCCCGCGCCCGTCGCCACCACCAGCCACGCGCCCAGTCCCGTCCTCAAGCCGGCCTCCGGGTCGCTCACCGTGGCGGACGTCGCGGCCAAGGTTCAGCCGACCGTCGTGATGATCCAGGGGCAGAGCGGCGAGGGCTCGGGCGTCGTGCTGTCGGCGGACGGCCTCATCCTCACCAACAACCACGTGGTCGAGGGTGCGAGCCAGGGCGGCGGGCAGATGAGCGTGAAGTTCAGCGACGGCAAGACGGCCAAGGCGAGCATCGTCGGCACCGATCCAGCCACCGACCTGGCCGTCATCAAGGCCGCGGACGTGTCCGGGCTGACCAAGGCGACGCTCGGCGACAGCGACGCACTCAAGGTCGGTGACGCCGTGCTGGCCATCGGCAGCCCCCTCGGCCTGGACGGATCCGTGACGGCGGGGATCGTCAGCGCGCTCGACCGTACCCTCACCACCGGCCCTGACCAGCGGCAGCAGCTCCCTCCCGGCTGGGGACAGGAGCAGAGCCGGCAGAGCGCCGGCACGACGATCGGCGGCGCCATCCAGACCGACGCCTCGATCAACCCGGGCAACTCCGGCGGCGCGCTCGTCAACGCCGCTGGGGAACTGGTCGGCATCAACACCGCCATCGCCTCGAACGCCGCCGGCGGCGGTGTGGGCTTCGCCATCCCGGTCAACACCGCCAAGCAGGTCTCCGACCAGCTCATCGCCACCGGCAAGGTCCGCCACGCGGTCCTCGGGGTGAGCGTCACCGACGCGACCGGCGATGTGCCCGGCGCCCTGATCAGCCAGGTCATAGCGGGAAGCCCGGCGGAGAAGGCCGGACTGAAGCAGGGCGACCTGATCACGAAGATCGGCAACACGCCGGTCGACGCGGGCGAGACCGTCGTCGGACAGGTCAGAGGCGCCAAGCCGGGCCAACAGGTCAAGATCACTTACCTGCGGGACGGCCAGGCGCACGAGGTCAACGTCACCCTCCAGGAGAAGACCTGACCCGACGTCCACGCCAGCCATTCAACGGCCACGCCCCCGGGACCCGGATTCGGATGACGGCACAACCGGGTCTCACGGCATCCGTCGGCCGAGACGGTGGGGCGGTGGAGGCGACCAAGCAGCCGACAGCAGGAATCGGATCTGGATCGGTCAGGCCACCGCCAGGTCCGGTGATTCCTGACCCTGCAGGTTACGTCCGCTACGAACTGTGGGACCCCGGGCCGGGGCCGCTCCCTGCCTGGGATCGTCTGTGGGAAGGCCGCTTCCACCTGGGAACCGGCCCCATCGGCATTGCCCAGCATTTCGCGGAGGAGTGGGATGAGTACGTCGAGTTCGACACGGGCGAGCGTGACAGCGCCTGGTCGGCTCGCGTGCTGAACAGGGTTCTGTCCAACACCGAGGAGCCCGACTTTCCCGCCGACATCGTCGAGGTCGATCTCTACCGAGTGCAACTCTGGCCGCTCGTCACGGCGTGAAGCGGTCGCGACAGAACCGCCGATTGAACACGTAGAAGGCGCCGGCGCTCGGCGAGTCCTCCGAGCGCTGCGCCTGCCCCGGCGGGAAGCCTCTACGTCAGAGAGGCGAGGAGCCGGCCAAACGCTGTGAGATCCGCGCAGGTGATCGGATAGCCGTAGGTGGACGGCCGCTTGCCTTTGTTGACCTTCTTGGGAAAGTGACGCATGCCATCGGAGTGCTTGGGCGCGTCAGGAATCCCCAATCCCGCCTCCGCCGGAAGCCGTGACAGGTCGGTCTCGGGGTGCAGGAAGACAGCGATGACGTTTCTCCCGCTCCGCTGCCGATCGAGATAGATGATGACGTGGTCGCGTTTCAACTCGCAGTAGTACTGCACGGGCTCGCGGAGCAGGATGAATCCGTGCTCGTGCGCGATGGCCAACAGGCGCTGTTCGAGATCCGTGAGCGGGTGCTCGTGTGCGGCCATTGTGCTCCTTCTGACAGGCGCAGCCTCGGACGTACCTCGCCAGAAGCGGATCTTAACGGCCGACCACGCCCACCGCAGGAGCCGCCTGGGCCCGTGATCCGGACTTTCCTGGGTACGTCGAGCGGGCCCAGCTGAGGCACGGCTGACCCAGGCGTGCTGCGAGCTCTGCCTGGCACGGGGTGAATGCGGCAAAGTGTGGATGTCTGCGGTGCGGGGTTCTCAGTACAGTGTCGGGGTGGTGGGTGAGCAGCTGAGTGTGCGGGTGGACAGCTGGATCTGGTCGGTACGGCTCACCAAGACCCGTTCGACCGCGGCCGACGCCTGCCGGGGCGGTCACGTCCGGGTCAACGGGGTGCGGGTCAAGCCTGCGCACGCCGTACGGGTCGGAGACGAGATCCGGCTGCGGCACGACGGGCGCGAACGCATCGTGGTGGTCTCCCGTGCCATCACCAAGCGCGTCGGCGCCGCCGTGGCCGCCGAGTGCTACGTCGACAAGAGCCCTCCGCCTCCTCCCCGCGAGGAGACCGTGACGGTGGCCGTCCGGTCTCGTGGCGCGGGGCGTCCCACCAAACGCGAACGCCGCAGCCTCGACAAGCTGCTCGCACGCCCGGTGGTGGAGGAGCGACGGGGCGGCCGGGCACGCCCGGACTGACCAAACAGATCCCGCCGCACCGGATGCACGGAGGCAACCGCGCCTGCGCGGCGTCCCGACAACGCGGCGGTGCGCTCGCGGACGCGGCGAGGTCTTCACATAGCCGCTGGACGCCGCCCCCGAGATCCGGCCGATGTCTGCAACGGCCGGCTCGTCAGGGCCGCCGGCTGGGTCGCCGGACCCGGAGCCTGGCCTGAGCGACCCGTCCGCTGAGCGCCGCGGTGCCCTCGGCGCGCCGAAAATCGGTTGCCTGGGATGGCGGGGGTTCGAGAGCGTGATCCCCATGAGGCTCTGACGGAAGACACCCCGCCCTTGGTGATGCCGCGACGCCGGTTCGCGTCGTGATGCCGCCTGTCCATGCCCTTCTGCAGGGAAGAGAACGTCTTTGTCTCAGCAACAGTCTCAGCGACACCCGGCCCCGTCCACTCCGGTCACGGGGGCCACCGTCACCGTGTTCGCCTCGCCCACCAGCTGGATCGAGTCCGACGCCGTCGCGCAGTGCCGTCAGGTGGCCGCTCTCGACGGCATGACGCACGTCGCGGCCATGCCTGACCTGCACCCCGGCAAGGGCGCGCCCATCGGGGCCGCCATGGCGTCGGCCGTCCTGTACCCGTTCCTGGTGGGCTCCGACATCGGGTGCGGCATCGCCGTGTTCCCGGTGAGGCTCAAGCGCGCCGTGCCCGAGAGGCTCGCCGCCCGCTTTCCCGACCTCGATCGTGCGCTGCATCCCGAACGTGATGCCGACGACCCCGCCTGGGCCGTCATGAAGGACGACATCCCCGCCGGTCACGTCGAGGGCCTCGGGACGGTCGGCCGCGGCAACCACTTCGTCGAGCTGGCCCGGATCGGGACCGTCTTCGAACCTGACCACGCCGCTCGGCTCGGCCTCGACGCCGGTGACCTGGTCCTCGTCGTCCACAGCGGTTCACGGGGGCTGGGCGAACGGATCCTGCGCGAGCACACCGAGGTCCACGGCGCGGGCCCCGCCCCCGATCCCGCCGCCTACCTGGCCAGGCACGACCAGGCCGTACGGTGGGGGTCGCTCAACCGGCGGCTGCTGGCCGCCCGGGTCGCGCACGCGCTGGGGTTCGAGCCTGCCGAGCCGATCCTCGACCAGTGCCACAACCTGGTCGAACTCCGCGACGGCGGCTACCTGCACCGCAAGGGAGCGGCGCCGGGCGACGGCCGCGACGTGCTCATCGCCGGCACCCGCGGCACCCCGTCCTACCTCGTGGCCGCCCACGCCGGTCCGGACGCCGGCCACTCCGTGGCGCACGGCGCGGGCCGCAAGATGTCGCGCGCGGACGCCCTGCGCCGCGGCCGGGCCAAGCACACCGTCGAAGAGCTGCGCCGCACGCCGGTGGGGTCGGTGGTGGTGTGCGGCGACCGCCAGCTTCTCTTCGAGGAGGCGCCCACGGCCTACAAGCGCATCGAGCAGGTGATCAGCGACCTCGTCGACCACGGACTGGCCACGCCCGTGGCCACCACGATCCCCCTGGTCACCTACAAGACACCCGACCTCGGACCGGACTCCCGAAAGGACCGCCGCAAGCGGGGGCGGCCGTGAACGTCGCCCGCCTGCCGCACCGGCTCGAAGGCGGCGTCCCTGTGCCGGCGGCTTTCGGTGAGCGCGTCCGGCTGCGGGAGTTCGAGTGTGGTCGGTGCGCGATCGGGAGGCGTCAGACGCTGGAAGTGCGCCCCGTGCAGCGCAGCGTGTCGCCCTTCCTCACGAACGTGGCGTCCACGGCGAAGTAGAGCTTCTTCCTGGCCGGGACCTTGAGGTCGAGGATGACGTCGTAGGAGACGTCGTAGAGTGCCTTCTTCTCGCGAAACGTCTTCCCGTAGACCTTTCCGTCCTTGCCGCGGCGTTCGACCATCAGGTTGAGGTGTGCGGTCTTCAGGCGGGTCGGCGTCTCGGAGCTCCAGCGGTAGATGATGTCGGAAACGCGGTGGTAGCCGCCGGTCGTCCGGTACTTCAGCTCGAAGTACGCCTTCTCCCCATCGCTCATCGTGCAGCTGGATTTGACGCTTTGCGCCGGAGCGGCCGCGGTGGCGTGCGCGGCGGAGGTCAGCAGGGCGAGTGCCAGGCCGGCCCCGGCGAGCGTGGCCGCGGCGTTCCCGAAGATGTGCGTCATTTGCGCGTCTCCCTTCGCATGGCTCGGATCTGTGGTCGAGGTTGACGGCGGCGGTGTTGAGGATCTGTTGAGTATCTGTTCAGGCGGGCGGGGACGAAGGGGTTGGCTCCGGTGCCGACCTGTGGAAATACGCGGCTAGCGACCGATCAGGGTCGCGCCGGGGAGTGACTGCTCGACCGCCTCCGGCGTGCCCACCACGACCGTCAGTTTTTCCTCGGTCTTCTTTGCCGCCGCGTTTCCGTAGAGCTGCACCTTTCCGAGCTTTTTTGCCTGGACGGTGACGAACATCCGGGTGGGGGTGCACCACAGGGTCACGGTGCTCTCCGAACTGGTGCCGACCATGGGTTCCTTGGGCCCGGCGAAGCCCTCTTCCGCGGTGACGACGTTGCCCTCGGACTTGGTCAGATCCTGGCTCATGTTGAAAAGCACGCTGGAGGATCCCTGGTCGGCGAGCCCGCACACGCCCTTGTTGCTGATCCAGGGGACCATGTCGTATTTGCCGACCTGGATCCGCGCCAGCACTTTGTCCGCCCCGTCCGGCATGCCCGATTTGGAGGCCGCGGCCGGCAATGACGCCAGCGGCCAGCGGCCCGGATCCTTGAGCAGCCAGTCCTTCGGCTCGTTCGTCGAACAGCCCGTCAACAATAAGACCGCAAGCATCACGATTTTTCCCCGCATAGGTCGATCATCATAAGGTCGAAGCTTCGTGCCGTACGGGCGTATGCGGTGACATTCCAGGGGCGGGTTACCGTTGGAGTAGGTGTCGAATCGGCGTTGGGGGTACGCATGAAGCGACGCTCCGCGAAGACAGCGATGGCCGCAGGGGCATTCCTGGCCGCCATCACCACCGGATCAGCCGCGACGGCCATGGCATCTTCGCCGATGCCGTCCCCGAGCCCTGAAGGAACGCAGCCCACGTGCCCCGGCATGGGGCAGATGCATGCCGTGACCAGCGAGTACGACTACCTGGCGCAGATGGTCCCGCACCACGAGGACGCCATCGCCGCGGCCCGGCAGCTGCAGCGGTCCAGCAGGCCGGAGATGCGGCGGCTCGGGCAGTCGATCGTCGCGACGCAGACCGCCGAGGTCGCCCGGATGAAGGGCTGGCTGCTGCAGTGGTACCCGCAGAGCCCGGCGCCGAGCCCGACCGGGACCACGATGCCCGACCTGGCGGGGCTCTCGGGGAATCAGCTCGACAAGGCCTTCCTGCAGCACATGATCCCGCACCACATGATGGCGATCATGATGTCGCAGCAGCTCCTCGTGCACGGTGAGGCCGTACATCCCGAGGTCGCCGCCTTCGCCCGCAAGGTGCGCGACGACCAGCGGGCCGAGGTCGCCACGATGCGGCGGTACCTGGTCCAGTGGTTCGGGGAGCAGAGCATGCCCTGCATCCCGCAAATGCCCGGCATGCCCGACATGACGCCAGAGCCGCACATGTCCGAGATGACACCAGGGCCGCACATGTCCGGCATGACGCCCACCACCGGCACGTCCTGACGGCACCCCGACCGCTCGGCCAGCGAGGGGAAGGGACGGCGCGGGCCGCGACGAAGGCGGGGACCGTCCCGCCGGAGGGGGCGGAGGGGGCGCGAACCGTCAGAAGGCGGGGAAGGCCCAGCCCGATGGGTGGAAGGGCGCGCGCTCCCCGCGGAAGGCGAGCGAGGCGGCGGTGACCGCGCCCGGCCGCAGTTCCTCGACCCGGCCCGCCGCCGCCAGCGACGACAGCGTGGTGCCGCCCAGGTAGGCCGCCCCCAGCTCGGCGGACGTCAGCCGCAGGTCGGCCTGGGCCCGGGTGCGTTCGCAGGTGACGGAGTCGCCGTCGGCCCGCAGGCGGTGGCGTCCGGCGTTCCAGGGGCAGACCGGGTCCTGGACCTCCAGGACCAGGTCCAGGGGGGTCGAGTAGCGGCGGGCCGCCAGCGCCCGGTCGACGTCCACCAGGCGGACCCAGAGGTTGTCGATCGTGGTGGCGCGGGCCGCGCGCGGGTCGGTCAGCAGGTGCGTCAGCGGTTCGTCGACGGCGCCGTCGTAGGTGAGGCCGGCGTGCGCGTCGAGGTCGATGAGGAAGCGCCACAGAGCGGCGTAGGACTGCCTGGTGGTGGCCGCGACCTCGATGACCTGCACCAACCCGGGCTTGGAGCGGTAGAGGACGTACCCGGTGGCCTCGCCGCCCGGCTCGGTGTGCACGGCGAAGCGCAGCTCCGTCCCGCCGCCGCGGACGCGTTCGCCGTCCGCCAGGCGGGCCTGCCAGAACTTCTCCGTACGGTCCACCCAGCCGACCGCGCCGCGGCGGGCGGTGTCGTAGACCTTCTCCAGCAGCGGCCGGGCGTCCTGACGGGCGAGCAGGCGGATCGTGCCGTCGCCGAGGTCGGTGCCGGGCCGCAGGGCCATGAGTCTCTTGTCCGCCTGGATCTCGGCCACGTGGCTGGCGACGCCGTACCCGAACCGGCCGTAGATGGTGGCCTCGGCGGCGTTGAGCGCGGTGATCGGCTCGCCGCTCGACTCGTGCAGGTCGGTGAGCTGCTTGCGCATCATCGCGGTGAGGATGCCGCGACGCCGGTGCGTGGGCAGGACCGCGACGAGCGTGATGCCGGCGACAGGGACGGCCGCGCCGGGGACCGTCATGACCCGGCCGTAGATCGAGGCGCCGCCGACGATCTCCGGGCCGTCGTAGGCGGCGATCGTGCGTTCGGGCTCGATGGAGGTGGCCGCGTTGCGGAGGCCGCCCTCGTACCAGTCCTGGCCGTACGTGGTGGTGATCATGCGGGCCCAGGCGTCGAGTTCGTGGGCGTGGATGGTCCGCAGGGGGTAGGTGGTCGTCATGCTTCGAGCCTGGCCGGGTAAACATGGGCCGCACATCGGGTGATACGGGTATTTATATGCTGACGCCGTGGTGGCGGAGCGCGTGGTCAGTCCCGTGTTCGTCGGCCGGGGTGAGGAGCTGTCGGTCCTGGCCGATGCCCTCGACCGCGCTGTCGCTGAGGGGCCGGCGGTGGCGCTGGTGGCCGGGGAGGCCGGGATCGGCAAGTCGCGGCTGCTGGCGGAGTTCGCGCGGTCGCTGGGCCCTCGGGTTCGGGTGGTCGAGGGCGCCTGTGCCGAGCTGGGCAGCGACGGCCTGCCGTACGCGCCGTTCGTGACGGTGCTGCGCCGGCTGATCCGCGTCGAAGGGGTGCTGCCCGGGCCGTACCGCCAGCTGGCCCGCTGGTTCCCCGAGCTCGGCGGGACGGACGAGGCCGAAGGCGGCAGGCACCGGCTGTACGAGGAGGTCCTGACGCTGGTCGAGCGGGCGGCCGCGGACCAGCCGGTGGTCGTCGCGATCGAGGATCTGCACTGGGCCGACGCCGCCACCCGCGAGCTGCTCGGTTTCCTGGCCAGGAACCTGACCCAGCCCGGCGTGCTGCTGCTGATCACGTACCGGCCGCACCAGACCGGCGACGGGCTGCTGCTGTCCGAGCTCGCCCGCCGCCCGCGCGCCACCGCGTTGCGCCTGGACCGCCTGGATCGGCAGGACGTGGGCCGCCAGCTGACCGCGATCCTCGGCACGGAACCGGACGCGGCCGCCGTGCTGCGCGTGCACGAACGCAGCGACGGCAACCCGCTGTTCGTCGAGGCGCTCGCCCGCGCGGACGAGCGGACCCCGGACAGCCTGCGTGACCTGCTGCTGCACGGCCCGCGCTCGCTGCCCGGCCCGGCTCGTGAGCTGCTGCGCCTGGCCTCGGTGGCGGGCGGACGGGTCGCCCACCGGCTGCTGGCGAAGGTGGCCGGGCAGGACGGGGCCGCCCTGGACGCCCTCCTGCGCGAGCTAGTCGACCGCAGCCTGCTCGTCACGGCAGGGGACGGCTACGACTTCCGCCACGCGCTGATCCGGCACGCCGTCTACGAGGACCTGCTGCCCGGCGAGCGGGCCCGCCTGCACGCGCGCTACGCCGAGGCTCTGCGCGACGGCGACGCCCATGCGCAGCTGGCCGCGCACGCCTACGCCGCCGGGCAGCGCGGGCCGGCCCTGACCGCCGCCTACCTGGCCGCGGCGCAGGCCCGCCGGTCCTACGCCTACGAGGAGCAGGTCCGCCTGCTCGACCAGGTCCTCGAACTGTGGGATCCGCAGGCGGGGCTGGGGGCCGACAGGATCGACGTCCTGACCGAAGCGGCCGAGGCCGCCATGCTCAGCGGCGACTACGCCCGCGGCGTCGACCACGCCACGACGGGGTTGGCCGAGGTGGACGAGCGGCGCGAACCCGAGCGGGCCGCCCAGCTGCTGGAGCACCGGGGCAGGCTGCGGCACCGGCTGGACGGCACGGGCGTCTCCGACTGGGAACACGCCCTCGGCCTGCTGGCCGCCGCTCCCGACAGCGTCCGGCGGGGGCGGCTGCTCGGGGTGCTGGCCATGGGCCTGCTGCCGGAGGTGGAGCGGGCCCGTGACCTGTTCGTGGAGGCGCTGGCCGTCGGCCGGCGCACCGGCGACGCCACGGTCACGATCCGCGGGCTGCTGGGCGTCGGGTCCATGACGAGCGACCTCGCGATGCTGGCCGAGGCGCGCACGCTGGCCGAGCGGCTGGACAGCCACGACCTGCTCATGACCGTCCCGATGTACGAGGCCACGCTGCACACCAAGGCCGGCGACCAGCACCGCGCGGTGGAGGCGGCCCGCGGCGGCATCCGTCACGCCCGCCGGTACGGGCTGGGCCGCAGCCGTGGCGCCGAGCTGGCCCGCTACGCCGCGCGCGGCCTGATCCTGGCCGGGCGATGGGACGAGGCCGCCGCCCTGCTGGAGGAGAGCCTCCAGCAGGATCCGCCGCCGCTGTCGCGCCTGGCCCTGCGCGTCCTGGCCGGCTACCTGGCGCTGCTGCGCGGGGACCTGGCCGCCGCCGCCGATGCCGCCGACGCCGCGGCCGGGCATGCCGGGAGCGGCGACCTGTTCCCCCGCCACCAGTTGTTCTGCCTGCTCGCCGTCGCCCAGGGCGACCCGGAGCGGGCTGACCTGCTGCTGGAGCGGGCGCTGGCCGATCCGGCGCTCAACCGGATCTACAGCAGCGACGCCCGGCCGGTCCTGGTCGCCGGCGCCCTGGTGCAGCAGGTGCGGCTGGCCCGCGGCGCGCCCCGCGAGCGGGTCGCGGCCCGCCGGGCCGAGCTCGCCGCGGCCGATGCGATGCTCGGCGTGGACGGGCCGTTCGACCGGGCCTGGCAGGCCATGCTGCGCGCGCTGGTCGAGGACGCCGACGGGGACGCCGGCTGGGACGGCGTGGCGGCTGCCTGGCGGGATCTGGGGCAGCCGTACGAGCTGGCGCTGAGCCTGTTCCACGGCGCGCGGGCCGCGCTGACGGCGGGCGACCGGCCCGGCGGGACCGCCCGCCTCAGGGAGGCCGCGCGGCTGGCCGACGAGCTGGGCGCCGCGCCGCTCGCCAGGGAGATCGCCCTGCTCGGACGGCCCCGACCGGCGCAGGACGGGCTCACCGAGCGCGAGCGCGACGTGCTCGTCCTGATCGCCGACGGGTTGAGCAACCGGCAGATCGCCGCCCGGCTGCACATCTCGCCCAGCACGGCGGGCGTGCACGTCTCCCACATCCTGGCGAAGCTGGGCGCGGCCACCCGTACCGAGGCGGCGGCCATCGCGTTCCGCGAGGGACTGGCGGGATCCTCCACGACCCGGCCGTGACCTGGAAGCAGCCCCGGGGTCAGGTCAGGGTGTCCTCGACCTTGATCTGGCCGCCCTGGACGACCCACTTCTGGTTGGGGTGGTTCAGGCACGTCCACAACCGCACCACGGTGTTGTTGGCGCGGCTGTTGGTGGCGTCCAGGCAGACCTCCCGGCCGCTGCCGACGGTGTCCTCGACCTTGATCTGGCCGCCCTGGACGACCCACTTCTGGTTGGGATGGTTCAGGCACGTCCACAGGCGCACGTTGGTGTTGTTGGCGCGGCTGTTGGTGGCGTCCAGGCAGACCTCCCGGCCGCTGCCGACGGTGTCCTCGACCTTGATCTGGCCGCCCTGGATCACCCACTTCTGGTTGGGATGGTCGAGACACGTCCACAGGCGCACGTTGGTGTTGTCGGCGCGGCTGTTGGTGGCGTCCAGGCACGCCGGCGGGCCGGCCTGGGCGGCGTGGGCCGTCGAGGCGGGGGCGACGGCGGCGGCCACCAGGGCGACGGCGGACGCGGCCATCAGGCGGGCGACGGGGCTGGCGGGCATGGGTTACCTCCACTGATGCGGTGGGTGGGCCGGCACGGGCCTCGGACGGCGGGCGAGCCCCCACGGGCCGTGACGACCATGAGCAATGCATACAGAAAGTAATCGCACGACAGCAGAAAGTGATCTGGCGGCAAGGTGACGCATCACTGGCCGGTGTCGAAAGCCTCCGAATCCGCCCGGGAGGTCAGAGGCGCACCCGCCGGAAGCAGGTCAGGAGGGTCGCTGCGGAGCGGCGGGGCTGGAGATGGAACCCTCCAGGGAGAAGAATCGATCGTCCACGTGGTCCAGCGCCAGACAGGCTCCGCCCAGGGCGACGCACTCCTCGCCGAGCGTCGAGGGCCGGATGTCGGGAACGCGTACACAGTGAGGTTCGAGCGCCCGGCGCAGCGCGGGCAGCAGGACGTCGGCCGAGCGGGAGAACCCGCCGCCGAGCACGACCAGTTCGGGGTCGAGCGTCAGCACCATCGCGGCGGTGCCGAGCGCGAGATGGCGGGCGTACGCGTCGACCGCGGCCTGGGCCTCCAGGTCGCCGGCCCGGGCCGCGCCGAAGACGTGCCGGGCGGCCTCCTCGGGCGCGGCGCCCGTGGCCGCCGGGCCGCTCTCCAGCCGCCCGGCCATGGTGCTCCAGCCCGTGATCTCCATGAGCCCGACCTCGCCGGTGGCCCCGCTGAACCCGTGGTACAGGCGCCCGTCGATGATCAGCGCGGCGCCGGGCCGGCGGCCGACGTGCAGGTAGACGAGGTGCTGGACGCCCGCGGCCACCCCGAGCCGCTGCTCGGCGAGCGCGGCCAGCTTGCTGTCGTTCTCGATGGTGATCGGGCAGGCCAGCCGCTGCCCGAGGTGACCGACGAGGTCGACGCCGGGCCAGTCGGGCAGGTCGTTGACCATGGTGACGAGCCCCTCGCGGTTGACGACGCCGGTGCTGCCCGCGGTGACGCCCCACATGTCGGACGCGCTCAGCCCGGCGGCGACGAGCGCGGCGTCGACGGCCCGCCACACCGCCTCCAGCCGCTCCCGCTGGGCGGTGTGCCGGTCGACGGCGACCCGCCCGCTGGCCACGATCCGGCCGGCCAGGTCGGTGATCACGGCCAGCACCTTGTGCACGCCCACGTCGATGCCGAGCACGTGCCCCGCGTCGCTGCGGAACCGGTAGCGCTTGGCGGGCCGGCCCATGGCGCCCGGCGCGGGCGGCACCTCGGCGATCCAGCCGCGCTGCTCCAGATCCGTGACGACGTCCACGACGGAGGCCCGTGACAACCCGGTGCGGGCGGACAGCTCGGTGAGCGTCAGCGGCTCGCGCGCCTCCCGCAGGGCGCGGATGCTGCTCAGGGAGTTCAGCTGGCGTAGCCGCTGAAGGTCGCCACCACTGACCTGCACGGTCACACTCCTCACTATCACTGGTCTCTGAACTATATCCCTTTGGCCCATCCCCACTTCTAGCTGCATGTGCCCGGCGGTAAGAGGCTTGACGGCAAGGTCATTCTCGTGACTATCTATGGAGACCTTCATAAAGGAGTTTGCGAAATGACAGTGACCATAGCCATCGTCGGGGCCGGATCGCGCGGCCAGATCTACGCCAGGGCCGCCGCCGCGGACGGCCGGGCCCGCATCGTGGCAGTCGCCGACCCGGACCCGGCCCGGCGGGCCAAGGTGGCCGCCGACCACGACCTGCCGGACAGCGCCTGCTTCGCCGGATGGGACGAGCTGGCCGCCGTGCCGAAGCTCGCGGACGCCGTGGTCATCGCGACCCAGGACCGCTTGCACGTCGAGCCGGCCGTGGCCTTCGCCGACCTCGGCTACGCCATCCTGCTGGAGAAGCCCATGGCGCCGACGGAGCCGGAGGCCCGCCGCATCGTCGAGGCGGTCGAGCGCAACGGCGTGCTGTTCGCGGTCTGTCACGTGCTCCGCTACACGGCCTACACCAGGGCGTTCAAGGAGCTGCTGGACAGCGGCAGGCTGGGCACGATCTCCAGCGTGCAGCACCTGGAGCCGGTGGGCTGGTGGCACATGGCCCATTCCTTCGTGCGGGGCGCCTGGCGGAACGCGGCCGAATCGGGGCCGATGCTGCTGACCAAGTCCTGTCATGACATCGACTGGTTGCTCCACATCCTCGGCGAGCAGCCGGTCGCGGTGTCGTCCTTCGGCTCGCTGACCCACTTCCGGCCGGAGAACAGGCCCGAGGGCGCGAGCACGCGTTGCGTGAGCTGCGCCGTCGAGCCGGACTGCGCCTACTCCGCCAAGCGTCTCTACCTGAGCTGCCTGGGCGACCCGCGCCGGGAGTTCTGGCCGCTCGGCGCCGTCACGTCCGACGCCACCGTGGCGGGCGTCACGCACGCGCTGGAGACCGGCCCGTACGGCCGCTGCGTCTACGACTGCGACAACGACGTGGTCGACCAGCAGGTCGTCACGCTGGAGTTCGCGAAGGGCGCGACCGTGTCGTTCACCATGACGGCGTTCACGCCGCTGGAGCACCGCAGGACCCGGATCTTCGGCACCCGCGGGTACGCCGAGGGCGACGGGCGCGAGATCAGGGTCGTCGACTTCGTGACCGGCGCCGAGGAGCGGATCGACACCCAGACGACGGCGGGCGCGTCGCTCGCCGACGGCCACGGCGGCGGCGACGGGGGTCTCACCAAGGCGTTCATCGACGCCGTCGCCGCCGGGGACCAGGCGCCGCTGGGCGCCGGCCCGGCCGAGGCCCTGGCCGGGCACCTGGTCGTCTGGGCCGCCGAGCGCGCCCGCGAGACCCGCACCGTGCAGGCCCTGTGAACGCGACGATCCCGGCGCCCGCCCGCCACACGCCCGGCGAGGGCCGGTTCACCTTCACCGCCACGACCCCGCTGTCCGCCGACCCGGCGCTGGCCAGGGCCGCGGAATGGCTTCGCGAGGCCCTCACCCCGGCCACCGGCCTGCCGCTCCCCGAGGGGCCCGGCGGGGTGGAGATCCGGCTCGTCGCGGGCCTCGGGCCCGAGGAGTACCGGCTCACCGCCACGACCGAGTCGGTGCTGATCGAGGCGACGGGCCCGGCCGGCGCCTTCTACGGGGCGCAGACCCTGCGCCAGCTGCTCGACCCCGCCGCCTTCCGGGCCGGACGCACCGGGGACAGGACGTGGAGCATCCCCGCGACGGAGATCGCCGACGCCCCGCGATACGGCTGGCGCGGCTGCCTCATCGACGTGGCCAGGCACTTCCTGCCGAAGAACGACCTGCTGCGGTACATCGACCTGCTGGCCGCGCACAAGCTCAACGTCCTGCACCTGCACCTGACCGACGACCAGGGCTGGCGGCTGGAGATCAGGAAGTACCCCAGGCTCACGGAGGTCGGCGCCTGGCGGCACGAGTCACCGGTGGGCGCCGCGCGGCACCAGCGCTTCGACGGGCGCCCGCACGGCGGCTTCTACAGCCAGGACGACATCCGCGAGATCGTCTCCTACGCCGCCGACCGGTTCGTCACGGTCGTGCCGGAGATCGACCTGCCCGGCCACACGCAGGCCGCCATCGCCGCCTACCCCGAGCTCGGCAACCTCGACGACCGCCTGCCGGTCCGCACCGAGTGGGGGGTCGGCGAGAACGTGCTCAACGTCGCCGACGGCACGATCGCCTTCTTCACCGACGTCCTGGACGAGGTCCTGGAGCTCTTCCCCGGCCGGTACGTCTGCGTCGGCGGCGACGAGGTGCCGAAGACCCAGTGGAACGAGAGCGTCCCGGCCAAGGAGCGCATCCGGGAGCTCGGCCTGCACGACGCCGACGAGCTGCAGACCTGGCTCATGCGCCACTTCACCGACTACCTGCTGTCCCGCGGGCGCAGACCGCTCGGCTGGGACGAGCTCCTGGAAGGCGGCCTGCCGCCCGGCGTCACCGTCGCGGCCTGGCGCGGCGACAAGTGCGCGGTGCTGGCCGTGCGGGCCGGTCACGACGTGGTCGTCTCGCCGTTCGGCGAGACGTACCTGGACTTCCGCCAGGCCGACGGCGACCAGGAGCCGGTGCCGATCGGCAGCGTGACGTCCCTGCGGGCGGTGCACGCCTTCGACCCCGTCCCCGGCGGCCTGGGCGAGGGGGAGCGCGACCGGATCCTCGGCGCGCAGGCCGCTCTGTGGACCGAGCACATCGACTCCCCCCGGCTGCTCGACTACATGGCCTTCCCGCGGCTGGCCGCCTTCGCCGAGGCGATGTGGAGCGGCGAGCGCGACTTCGCGGACTTCCTGGCGCGGCTCGCCGTGCACGAGAGACGTCTTGACGCGCTGGGCGTGGAGTACCGGCCGGCGGCCGGGCCGCACCCCTGGCAGCGACGTCCGGACGCCCCCGGTCACCCCCGGACCAGGGCGGAGATCGACGCCCAGCTCGCCCGCTGGACGTCGAGCCTGCGTCTCTGAACCGCGCGTCCCCGCGCCGAGGGCGGCGCCGGTCTCAGAGCAGGGCCAGGAGCTGCGCGGTGTGGGCGGGCAGCTCCACGTCGGCGAGGCCGGTGAGGAGGTCTCTCAGGGGCACGGCCTGATCGACCAGGACCGTGCCGTTGGACAGGAGCAGGGTGGGCACCGGCGTGTCGAGTTCGGCCTCGCTCAGCGCCGGCCCGCCGAGCGCGCAGAGGGCGTCACCCTGGCGGCGGCGTCCAGCAGGGCGCGGTAGGCGTCCCGGAGCGGGATGGTGTCCAGCGCGTTCTCCTCTTTCTGCGGTCGTGTCGCCCGGGGCCGGGGCGTCAGGCGTGTGCCCGGTGCATTTCCCACGGCGCCTGCGGGAGGACCTCGCCGGTCTCCAGCAGCGACTTGAGGTTGGCCAGCACGGCCGGCCATCCCTGCGCGATCCCGTCGTGCATCGCCTGGTTGGGCAGGTCCTCGTGGGTCACGGTGAGCCGGACGATGTCCTGGTGCGGCTCGATGAGGAAGGTGACGACCGACGCCTTCCGCGCCGGTTCCGTGCCGGCGGCGTCGTCGAAGGTGACGACCAGGCGGGCCGGGGGCTCGGCCTCGATCACCTCGCCGACGACGTCGACGACGTCCGACCCGTCGGCGCGCCGGTGCTCCCAGGGTGATCCCGGCCGCCAGTCCGAGACGTTGGCGTGTCCCCAGTAGCGCGCCGTGAGGTCCGCGTCCGTCAGGGCCCGCCAGACCTGCTCGGCGCTCGCGCGGATGTAGGTGACGTAGACGTAGGTCGGCACGGACGTGGGTGCGTCGCTCATGGCGTACTCCTCTGCCTGGTTCTTGATGGCGTTGATCGCTCGCAGCCGGGGCCGGTCGAACTCCGAGATCCAGCGCTCCTGGATCTCGTGGATGGGCGCCGGGTTGAGGTAGTGGAGCCGTTCCCGTCCGCGCCGGACGACGGTGACGAGGGCGGCCTGCTCAAGCACGTTCAGATGCTGGGTCGCCGACTGGCGGGCCATGTCCAGGCGTTCGCACAGTTCGCGCAGCGTCTGGCCGTTGTGCTCGCGCAGTCGGTCGAGCAGGAGGCGCCGGGTGGGGTCGGCCAGCGCCTTGAAGACGAGATCCACGGCTGTCGCTTCGGGGCTCACGCCGTCCATTATGCAGGTATTTACCTGCCTATTGTCAAAGCCCCGCGCGGACCAGGCCGAACGCGCTGCCACCGCGACCCGGAATCCCTGTAGTCATTCGTGGTTGATCATTTGCTATGTCGATCGAGCTGTTCACAAGTGCGCATGGTTACCTTCAGTATTCGTGAAGATACGATCTGGCCCTGCGGGGCCGGGAAACAGCTCATCTGGCCCTAAACGTGCGGCCATTTCCACCATGCTCCTGCTGAGCGCGGTGTCTGTCGCGCTTCAACCTGCCCGTCCAGCAGCCGCGCAGCCGGTTCCGCTGGTCGAGGAGGACTTCACCGGAGCCACCGCGATCCCGCAGTTCATCGGCGTGGGATCGGCCTGCCTGACCGGCGCGCCGGCGGCTCCGCCCGCCGGGCCCGGCGACCATCCGCTCGGGGGCTGCCCCGCCAACGCGGCGGGTCCCGTCCCGCCGACCGGAGCAGCCCCGTACGGCTACCTCCAGCTCACCAGCGCCGATCTGGACCAGACGGCGGCCGCCCTCTACAACGAGCCGATCCCGGCCGAAGAGGGCCTGGACGTGACGTTCGAGCAGTGGCAGTACGGCAACACCACGGCGGTGCCCGCTGACGGCATCTCCTTCTTCCTGATCGACGGCGCGGCCACGCTGGACCGTCCCGGCGCGTTCGGCGGCAGCCTCGGCTACGCCCAGAAGCTGCCCGACGACGATCCGGCGAACCCGTTCGAGCCCGGGGTCAACCAGGGCTACATCGGCATCGGCCTGGACGTCCTCGGCAACTACTTCGGGGACTGGGAGCAGCGGGGCCGCACCTGCGCCGAGCGCTCACCGGCCGGCACCGGGTTCCGCGTCCCGGCTCCCGGGCCGAACATGGTGACGGTGCGCGGGCCCGGCAACGGAACCGCGGGCTACTGCTTCGTGACCGCCACCACCAGCAACTTCACCACGACCGGGCCGTGGCCCTCGACGCTGCCGGGCAACCTGCAGGGGCCCACGCGGACCGTGCCCAGCGACCCGCGGGCGGCGCAGGCCGTGCTGGAGGAGTCGAAGCGCACGGTCAACGTCCGGATCACTCCGGCGCCGAACCCCGAGGTCACCATCTCCATCGACTTCAACGACGGCGACGGGATGCAGGAGGTGCTGTCCCTGCCCGCGCCGCAGCCGGTCCCGGAGACCTACAAGTTCGGTTTCGGTGCGTCCACCGGTCTGTTCACCGATGTGCACCTGATCCGGAACGTGGTCGTCCGTCCGGTGGCCGAGCGGCCCGAGCTGTCGCTCACCAAGCGCGTCGCCGAGGACGCCGACCTGCCCGACCCGGTGCCGGTGGGCACGGAGGTGCCCTACGAGTACGTGGTCACCAACACCGGCAACATGAACATCGCCGACCTGATGGTGGACGACGACGTCGTCGAAGAGGTCACCTGCCCGCAGACCACCTTGAACGTGGGCGAGCGGGTCATCTGCCGCGGCTCGTACACGGTCACGGAGGAGGACGCCGAGCGCGGCTCGGTCACCAACACCGCCACCGCGATGGGCCGGGCGGACGGTGAGGAGGTCAGCTCGCCGCCGTCCGAGGTCACCGTCGGCGTCACGGACGAGCGCGGGATGCTGGAGCTGGACAAGCGCGTCGACGACTCCCGCACGTACCGCCCCGGCGACCGGGTCACCTACCGCTACGTCGTGCGGAACACGTTCGACGAGATCGTGACCGACCTGCGGATCGACGACAACCGGGTGTCGGACATCGTCTGCGAGACCACCACCCTGGAGCCCGGCGAGTCCACGTCCTGCACGGGCACCTACACGGTCACCGAGGAGGACGCCGCCCACGGCTCGGTCACCAACACCGCCACCGCGGTGGGCCTGATCGACGACACGGAGGTGAGCTCGCCGCCGTCGGAGGCCACCATCGACGTCATGGGCGAGCGCGGGACGCTGCTGCTGGACAAGAGCGTGGACGACACCCGCACGTACCGGCCCGGCGATCGGGTCACCTACCGCTACGAGGTCAGGAACAACTCCGACGAGACGCTGCGGAACCTCCGGATCGAGGACGACCGGGTGACGAACATCGTCTGCCGGACCACCACCCTGGAGCCGGGCGAGACCACCACGTGCACGGGCGTCTTCGTCGTGCCGAGCCGTCCCGGCGGCAAGAAGGACTGCCGCAAGGGCTGCCGCTTCACCGTCACCAACACCGCGGTGGCCAGGGCGGGCGACCTGACCTCCGGTCCGGCCAGGGCGACGATCCGGGTCGTGCAGAAGTCGAAGAACCCGCACCACCCGTGCCGGCCGGGCAAGGACCGCCACTGCCGGCCCGGCAAGAAGCCGCACCACCACGGCCACGGCCGTCACCACGGTCACGACCACGGTCACGACCACGGGTACGACCAGCGGTACGACCACGGCTACGACCACCAGTGCCCGCCGGGCAAGAGGCCGTACGACGGCAGGACCGCCGAATCGGGATGTGTCTCCGAGGACGCGGACAAGAACGAGCGGGACATGGGCCAGTCCATGGACGAGTCCTACGAGCCTCAGCCTGAGGACATGATGGACGACCCGTACATGGAACGTTCCTACCGGGAGATGGGCGACATGCCGATGCCCTGGGAGACCTCCGAGTAGGTCGTCCCTCTTCCCGTCCGCGTCAACCTGATGGTCCCTCCCCGCGGGGAGGGACCATCGTGCTGTCCGCCCCCGGACGGTCACCCCCAGGCGCCGACCTGCTTGAGGAAGACGACGCCGTCGATCGTGCCGAGGTGGGACGGGTCCAGCGGGAAGTAGGCGAAATCCTGGGACACGCGCCGCGCCGGGTCGGCGACGATCCCGGCCAGGCGGCGGGCGTCGATCACCGAGTGGTCCCACGGAAGCGCGGACAACACGCCCTCGACGGTGTCCGGCGGCGGGGTGTCGTCGCCGGTCGTGCCGAAGGCGGAGGCCAGGTAGGCGTACCGGTCGCCCAGGTGGGCGGCGGCGATCGCCCCGGCGCTCCACCACTCCAGCCGCTGGTCGCCGAACGGCATGAACGTCTTGTCGCGCTGGAGGTGCAGGTTGGAGGAGAAGACCAGGGCCGGGCCGTGCTCGGCGACGGCACGCAGGTTGGCCGCCATCATCGCGTCCCGCAGGGCCGACAGCCGGGTCCAGCGTGCCGGGGAGGCGTCGGCCATCCAGTGGTGGTAGCGCAGCAGGCCGGTGGCGGTGCGCGCGTACAGGTGCGCGCGTTCCCTGTCCCGCGCGCCGAGTTGCGGCGTCTGCGTGTCGAGCAGCGCCGCCAGGTCGTCGGCGATCACCCGCAGCCGCTGGGCGTCGGCGGACTGGCCGATCGACTTCGCCGGGTCCATGGCCGTGGCCTCGTCGGACCAGCGGTCGTCCGGGCCCAGCAGCGTGTCGAGGGCCTCCCTGGTCACCACCGCGGCGGGGAGCGGGCCGTCGAGCAGGTCGTAGAGGCCGGTGAGCGCCTCGCGCGGGCTCGCCGCCCAGTACTCCAGCGGGCCGTCCACCCCGAAGAAGCGCAGCTTCTCGTCGTGCTCCTCGTTGTGGGCGCGCATCCAGCGGACGAGCTCGCGGTTGGCCGGCAGGGCGCCGAAACCGTGGCTGAAGCCGCGGTCCATGACGTCGTCGAGGGTGCCGGCGCCGGTCGTGACGTAGTCGTCCACCAGGAGGCCCTTGAGGCAGTCGCTCTCGACGGCGAACGACCGGTAGCCCTCCTGCTCGACGAGGTGCCGGAAGATCTCGTTGCGCAGCTCGCCCAGTTCTCCCACGAAGTGCCGGGCCTCACCGAGGCCGAGCAACAGCGGCCGGGCGGGGAGCGTCCCCAGGAACGCTGAGACACCCGCGCCGTCGACCGGCCAGGCGATGTCCTTGATATCCATGCCTTCAACGCTATCGTTGAACTTTCGGTGTAACCCTTGCCATTGAAATCCCTGCACAGCCCCCTAGAACCTTCAAACGACACTTCATGCGTTGAACAGTTCGTTCAAAACAAGCTGTTGACATCAATCGGTTCCCGCGCCATCGTTGCCTCCATGTCGATCGAACACCCCTTCTCCCCGCCGGACCCCGAGCAGGCGCGCGCCCGGCGGGTGCACGCGTCCCTGTTCCGGATCGCCGAGCGGCACGCGGCCACCGACGAGCAGCGACTCAGGCAGGCGCACCCGTCGGTCATCGGGCCGCATGAGGCCGTCAGGCTGGTGTCGTTCCTGCTCAGCGGGGCCGCGCGGCTCGACGACGACGAGCCGGAGGTGGACCAGGCCGACATCACCGCGGCGTTGAGCCTCGTCCCGCTGGTTCGCGGAGAGCTGGACGCGCTGGAGGCCGGGCTGCTGGCGATGGCCCGTGGCCGCGGCATGACCTGGCAGGAGATCGCCTTCGGGCTCGGTCTGGGCACCGCGCAGGCCGCCCGGCAACGCCACGAACGGCTCGCCGAACGGTCGGCGGCGGCCCTCGACTAGGCCGCCCGCCGCAGGTCAGGCGCGGCGCGGGCGGTTCCACCAGAGGGAGAGCGACAGCGCCGCGACCACCAGCAGGGCGCCGGCCCCGGCGAAGGCGGCGGCCGTGTCCACCCGTTCGCGGACGACCGTGAACGTGCCGGGCAGGGCGTCGAGAGCGGTCGCGAGCTGGTCGGCGTTCTCGGCCCGGTGGTAGGAGCCGCCGGTCGTACGGGCGATCTGCCGGAGTGCCGGCTCGTCGATGACCCGGGGGTTGCGGCCCCGGTCGAAGCCCCCGCCGGACCCGCCGCCCCAGTCGCCGAAGCCGCGGCCGTCGAACTGCGAGTTGTCGCACACCATCGGCACCACCTTCGTGGTGCCGAAGCCGATGGTGAACACGCGTACGCGGCGCGACGCCGCCTCCTGGGCGGCCCGCTGCGGGTCGACGCCGTGGGTGTTGGCGCCGTCGGTGAGCACCACGATCGCGGCGCCGGCGTACCCGGAGGCCGCGGCGGGCGGCGTGGCGGCGGTGGCGGCGACCGAGGGATCCACCTCGGCGATCGCGTCGATCGAGGTGAGCATGGCCTGGCCGATCGCGGTGCCGCGAGCGACGGCGAGCCCGTCCAGGGCCTCGATCAGGGCGTCGGTGTCGTCGGTGGGCGGGACGAGCAGGCCCGCGGTGCCGGCGAAGGTGACCAGGCCGATGCGCGGCCCGCCGCGCTGCGACTCGATGAAGCCGGCGGCGGCCTTCCTGGCGGCGGTGAGGCGGTTGGGATCGACGTCGGTGGAGCACATGGAGAGGGAGGTGTCGAG
>NZ_JBSFGJ010000012.1:0-61403 GCF_053596515.1 Nonomuraea sp. NPDC001684 | reverse complement strand
GCGGTCATTGCATCTCCTCGATGAAGCCGTCCACGTCCTTCGGCAGGACGGTGGCCCAGCGCCTCCCGGTCGACCGCCTCCGCCAGCGCCGCCGGGTCCTCGCCGCGCTGCTGCGCGGCGCGCTCGGCCGCCGAGAAGATGCCGAGCGCCGCCCGCTCGTCGTAGGGCAGGTGGTCGAGGGCCAGGCGGCGGAAGATGTAGTCCATCACCGACGTGGCCATCCGGATGTCCGGGTCGTCCGTCATGCCCGCCGGCTCGAACCGCATGTTCACGAACTTGCTCATGTACGTCTCCAGCGGCACCCCGTACTGGAGGCCGATGGAGATCGCCACCGAGAAGGCGTCCATGACGCCCGCCAGCGTCGAGCCCTGCTTGGACATCTTGAGGAAGACCTCGCCGAGCCCGTCGTCAGGGTAGGACGAAGCGGTCATGTAGCCCTTGGCGCCGCCCACGGTGAAGCGGGTGGTCATGCTGGGACGCTGGTTGGGCATGCGCCGCCGGGTCGGCCGGTTGACCTCGATGACCTTGACCTCGGGCTCGGCCTCGACGGCCTTCGGCTCGTCCTTCTTGGCGCCGTTGCCGGCCGACAGCGGCTGGCCGACCTTGCAGTTGTCGCGGTAGACGGCCAGCGCCTTCAGGCCGAGCTTCCAGCCCTCCAGGTAGACCTGCTCGATGTCGTCGATCGTGGCCGACTCCGGCAGGTTGACCGTCTTGGAGATCGCGCCGGACAGGAACGGCTGGGTCGCCGCCATCATCCGCACGTGGCCCATCGGCGCGATGGCCCGCTCGCCCATCGCGCAGTCGAACACCTCGTAGTGCTCCTTGCGCAGGCCGGGGGCGTCGACGACGTGGCTGTGCTCGCCGATGTACTCGACGATGGCCTCGATCTGCTCCTGCTGGTAGCCGAGCTGCTTGAGCGCCCGCGGGATCGTCTGGTTGACGATCTGCATCGAGCCGCCGCCGACCAGCTTCTTGAACTTGACCAGCGCGAGGTCGGGCTCGATGCCGGTGGTGTCGCAGTCCATCATCAGGCCGATGGTGCCGGTGGGGGCGAGCAGGCTGGCCTGGGCGTTGCGGTAGCCGTTCTTCTCGCCGACCTTCAGGCACTCCGACCACTGGCGCGACGCCTCGGCGTGGATCTTCGCGTCCATGGTGCCGACCGTGCGCAGGTTGTCGTTGGCGGCGGCGTGCTTGCGCATGACCCGCTTGTGCGGCTCGGCGTTGCGGGCGTAACCGTCGTACGCGCCCACCACGCCGGCCAGCTCGGCGCTGCGCCGGTAGGACACACCGGTCATCAGCGACGTGATCGCCCCGGCCACCGCGCGGCCGCCGTCGGAGTCGTAGGCGTGGCCCGTGGCCATGAGCAGCGCGCCCAGGTTGGCGTAGCCGATGCCGAGCTGGCGGTAGGCCCGCGTGGTCTCACCGATCTTCTCGGTCGGGAAGTCGGCGAAGGTGATCGAGATGTCCATCGCGGTGATGATCAGCTCGGTCAGCTTGACGAAGTCGGCGACGTTGAAGGTGTTGTCGTCCTTCAGGAACTTCAGCAGGTTGATGCTGGCCAGGTTGCACGAGGAGTTGTCCAGGTGCACGTACTCCGAGCACGGGTTGCTGGCGGTGATCCGGCCGGTCTCCGGCGTGGTGTGCCAGTCGTTGATCGTGTCGTCGTACTGCACGCCCGGGTCGGCGCACTCCCAGGCGGCCTTGGCCATCTTGCGGAACAGGTCCTTGGCGTCGACCTTCTCGATGACCTCGCCGGTCAGGCGGGCACGCAGGCCGAACTGGTCGCCCTTCTCCACCGCGCGCATGAACTCGTCGGAGACGCGCACCGAGTTGTTGGCGTTCTGGTACTGGACGGAGACGATGTCCTTGCCGCCCAGGTCCATGTCGAAACCGGCGTCACGCAGCGCGCGGACCTTGTCCTCCTCGCGCGCCTTGGTCTCGATGAACTCCTCGATGTCGGGGTGGTCGACGTCGAGCACGACCATCTTGGCCGCCCGGCGCGTCGCGCCGCCCGACTTGATCGTGCCCGCGGAGGCGTCCGCGCCGCGCATGAAGCTGACCGGCCCGCTGGCCGTGCCGCCGCTGGAGAGCAGTTCCTTGGACGAACGGATGCGGGACAGGTTGACGCCCGACCCCGAACCGCCCTTGAAGATCACGCCCTCTTCCTTGTACCACTCCAGGATCGACTCCATCTGGTCGTCCACGGAGAGGATGAAACAGGCGCTGACCTGCTGCGGCGAGGCGGTGCCCACGTTGAACCAGACCGGCGAGTTGAACGCGAAGACCTGGTGGACCAGCGCGTGCTTGAGCTCGTGGTCGAAGATCTCGGCGTCCTCGTCGCTGGCGAAGTAGCCGTGCTCGACGCCCGTGCGGGTGTAGACGCCGACCACCCGGTCGACGAGCTGCTTCAGGCTCCACTCGCGCTGCGGCGTGCCGACGGCGCCGCGGAAGTACTTGGTCGTCACGATGTTGGCCGCGTTCACCGACCAGAACTCGGGGAACTCGACACCCCGCTGCTCGAAGTTGATCGAGCCGTCGCGCCAGTTCGTCATCACGACGTCACGGCGCTCCCACTGGACCTCGTCATACGGGTGCACGCCGGGCTTCGTGAAGATCCGCTTCATCCTCAGCCCCTTACGCGGCCGCTTACCCCCGCGCGCCACTGAACCGCTGGCCGTGTCCGTCATGACTCCCCCTTCTCCGCCTTCAACTGTGAGATCTCGGCCTCGAAGTCCGCCAGGCTCTCGAAACCGCGATAAACCGATGCGAATCGCAGGTAGGCCACCTCGTCCAGCTCCCGGAGCGGGCCGAGGATCGCCAGGCCCACCTCGTTCGACGGCAGCTCGGCCGCGCCCTTGGCCCGGATGGCCTCCTCTACCCGCTGCCCGAGCTGGGCCAGCGAGTCCTCGCTGACCGGCCTGCCCTGACAGGCCCGCCGCACGCCCGCGACGACCTTGTCCCGCGAGAACGGCTCCGTCACCCCGCTACGCTTGCTCACCATCAGCAGGACGGTCTCCTGCGTGGTGAACCTGCGCCCGCACTCGGGACAGGTGCGCCGGCGCCTGATGGCCGCGCCGTCGTCCGTGGACCGGCTGTCGATGACCCTGGTGTCAGGGTGGCGACAGAACGGACAGTGCACGGCTTCGCCTCCTCGACCCGCCCGGCCCACCACACGCGTAAAACCCTCGCCGCGGTACGCTCGCGCACGCCCCACGGCTTGCCATGGTGCGGTCACGGAAACACAAGGTGTGGTGAACCGACATCGGTGTAACTACTAGATGTTGTGGTCCAACCGTAGAAGCGCGCGACCATGAACGCAAGTTGAGCAACACCGTGGAGCTGAAGTCGCTGATCAGCCCCCGCGTCACACGGGCCCCGGGCGTGTCGCCCCGGCCGGCCCCTCGCGCGCCTCGCCCGACCGGCCCCCTCGCACCCGACGGCGACCAGCCCAAACAGGCCCCACAAAGGTACCGGAGCCCACAGCCTCCCCCCACCTCCCACCACCCCCGAAGCCCCCTCCCCTACCCCCACAAAACACCCCGGAACCCCCACCCCGGCCCTTCGCCTGCCTCCCCGGCCTTTCGCTTGCGCCCCTGCCCCTCCCCCCTCCCCACGACCTGGCCGACTCACCGCGCCCCCTTGCTCGCCCGCTTCCCTGCCCCCTGCGCCCCGCCCCTGAGCCAGGCACGCGGCCACCGCGCGATCTTCGGCTGGCTTCACAAGCTCCGAATGATCACGCGGTGGCCGTCTCCATGCGACTCCACCACCTCAAGATCACCAAGCGTCACTGGAGTCGTGGATGGTCATCCCACGGGGTGGCGGACGGAGCGCGTCACGGGCACTTGGCGCGCATCGTGGGGCTCCAGCCGTTGTGGACGACGTACTTGCTTCCCGCGTAGTAGCTGACCTGGCCCTGCAGGCGGTAGGTGAAGGTGTCCCCCCGCTTGCAGCCCTTGTACAACGTCCTCTTGCCGGCCCCGTACCAGGAGGCGCTGGAGATGTTCTGCCAGCCCCACCAGCGCTTGCGCTGAAGCATGATCTTGACGCGCTGGTTGCTGGAGCAGCCGATCGCCCAGCCGGTCGCGGCCACGTGCCCCTTGCGCATCTCCGGACGGTACACACGCACCTCACGGCAGGACATCGTCGCCGAGCCGGCCGCCGCGGCGGCCGTGGTGACGGCGGTGAGGGAGGTCTGGGCGCCGGTCTGGACGGAGGCCTGCGCGGGGGTGCCCGCGGTCAGAGCCGCGGCGGCGACCGCCGCACCGACGACCATCGTGTTGAACGTTCGCATCGAGTTCTCCTTGGTGCTCGTCGTACTGGACACCGCGAAGGTAGCCAGGCCGATGTTGAGAACCTGTGGAGTGCCTGTTGAGCGACCGATCGGACGACCTGCGCGATCACGGACGTCGTGCGCTGGTCAGGCTGGTGGCGTCGCCATCAGGCAACCGTCCGACACCGCCACTACCAGGGCGGATCCCGACCGTGATCGCGATGTGTCACTGGAGGACAGCTAGCGGCAGCTAGCGGTCAAGATGAGCACGGCCGATAACCGCCGCGTCCGGCGATCTCCCGCAGGGAGTGCCTTCAGCCGACCTCCGCCCCTGACTACCCCGCCCGGCCGGGCAGACCAGCACGCACGGCCGGGCGGCCAGCCACACCGACGCCCACAGCCGAAGCGCCGGGCGCCCCGGCGCCCACAGCCGCATGCCCGGCCGCCCGCGTCCCGAGCCAGAACCCGCCCAGGGACAGCAGCACCATCACCACCACCAGCAGCACGATCCGCCCCCGGCGGGTCAGCCGCACCGGAGGAGCCGCAGCCTTGACGCCGGCCCCCGCGGGAATCACCCCGACACCCCGCCCACGGCCCCGCCGCCGCTGCAAGACCGTAGGGGTCGTACGACCATTCCGTGCAAGCCCCGCACCGTCACCGGGCGGAGCACTTTCCGCCCCCACAACACGTCCCAACATGTCCCGCCCCCCGCGAGCCTCACCGTCACCAGACCCCCCGTTCCTCCGCGCCCCCCGGCGCCGCGAGCCCCCCGGCCCGCTCACCACCTGCCCCCGATCCCGGCCCTTGGCCTCCTCAGAGCGCCGCCCCCGTACCGAGAACCGCTCCGCCGCCCGTCCCGACCGCCGCCCCTGCCTGTCCGACCGCTCGGCCGACTGCTCTGAGCGCCGCCCTGGCTCGCCCGGCCGCTCCACCAACCGTCCCGAGCGCCGCCCCTGCTTGCTGGACCGCTCGGCGGCCTCCTCCCGGCGTCGCCCCTGCTCGCCCAGCCGCTCACTCCTCTTCCGGCGCCGCCCCTCAGCCTCGGGCTGCTCGGTCGAGTCGCCCGAGCGGCGCCTTCGCGTCTCGGGTCGGGCCGTGGGCTCACCAGAGCGCCGCCTACGAAGCTCGGGCCGGCCCGCAGCCTCCCCTGGACGCCGCCGTTCCCAGGGGCGGTCCGCCCGGGCCTCCGCCCGGCGCTCCCACTCCCCTTCCGGCACGATCGCCGAGTCCCGGCCCGCCGGTCGCGCCGCACGGCCCCCCTGACCTCGCCTCCCCGACGCCTCCGCCAGACCTCGGCTTCCTGACATGTCGGCCTCGCCGCGCCTGCCCGGCCCCTCCGCCTGACCTCGGCCTCGCCGCCCCTGCGTCTCACCTTCCGGACGTCGTCCGCTCGCTTCGGGCGGACGTCGGCGCCAGGGGCCGGGCTCGGGCGGGCGGGCGCGGGGTTCTGTCGCGTCCGTGCGCGGAGTGCCCTGTTTGCCTTCGGGACGACGGCCAGTCAGTGTGTCGTCGGCGAGAGGCTGTCCAGCGCCCTCCTGAGGCAGCGTCCGGTCGGCGTCCGTGTCCGTGTCCGCGTCGGGACGCGGGGAGGGGACCAGCCACAGCCGGGGGCGGCCCGAGCCTTGGACCGCTCCCCCTGAGCCGCCGGCGCGGCGCCGCCGGGTGTTCGAATCGGGAGCCGGTCGTTCTCCCGGATTCTCGTGGCGGCCGGAGCCGGTATGCGGGTCGTCTCCCCGTCGGCCCGCGCCCCGGGTGGCGTCGGCGATGAGGGTGAGCCGGTTGGCGTCTTCGCTGGTCGGGTCGGTGCTCGGGGTCGTTCGCACGATTGACCTCCCGCCGTCTGGCCCGAGGAAACGGCCAAAATAAGATCAGCAAATCGAACACGGTGTCGATCGAACTCCCGTACGATGTTGTACACCACGCTGGCGACAATTTCGAGGAAGACTCGAACAATTGTTTGAAGATGATCTTCAACAGCGATACGGTCGCTGTGTGCGACATCAAGACCACGGACCGGGAGGTTCGCCGGTGAGGCGGGCCGCCGCCAGGCGAGGAGGAAGAGCATGAGCGAGCGGGAAGACGCTAACGGGGTCACAGACCTCGCGGTGCGCCGGCGCGACTCCCTGGGCCTGACGCCCAGGCAGCGCAAGATCCTCGAAGTGATCCGCGATTCGGTGCAGCAGCGCGGCTACCCGCCCTCGATGCGCGAGATCGGCGAGGCCGTGCAGCTGACGAGCACGTCCAGCGTGTCGCACCAGTTGACCGCCCTGCAACGCAAGGGATATCTGCGCCGCGACCCGCACCGGCCACGCGCCCTGGAGGTGCGTCTGCCCGGCGAGCCCGTGCTGTGGGTCGACCCCGACGCCACCGACGACGAGGCTCCGGTGAGCCGGCCGACCGCCGCCTACGTCCCGCTCGTGGGCCGCATCGCCGCCGGTGGCCCGATCCTGGCCGAGGAGAGCGTGGAGGACGTCTTCGCCCTTCCCAAGCAGCTCGTCGGCGAGGGCACGCTCTTCCTGCTCCAGGTGGCCGGTGACTCGATGATCGAGGCCGCCATCGCCGACGGCGACTGGGTGGTCGTCCGCCAGCAGCCGGTCGCCGAGAGCGGTGACATCGTGGCCGCCATGATCGAGGGCGAGGCCACGGTCAAGACGTTCAAGCGCAAGGACGGGCACGTGTGGCTGGTGCCGCACAACTCGAACTACGAGCCCATCCCCGGTGACGAGGCCAGCGTGCTGGGCAAGGTGGTGGCCGTCCTCCGCCGCCTCTAGTCCGTCCGCCGGCCGGCCGCCCTCCTTGAGGCTGCGGCCGCCGTTCGGTTTCTCCGCGATCCGGCTTCCCTCGCACGGGGGCTGTGATCGTCGGCGCCATGTGGCGCTTCCTCGCAAGTCGCACGCACCGAACGCCGCCCTCCAACGTCGAGGCCCTTCCACCCCGGCCTCGCGTGGAGGGCGGCGTCGCATCGCCCGCTCGCCTTTCTCCCGGGACGTTCCTTCGGGCCCCGGAACACAACGCGCCCACCCCCGCGCAGCCGCCCACGCCCAAGACGGCAGGCACCGGCATCAGGCCCCCCATACCGCCACACCGCAGACTCCTAGACTGTGCCCGTGACCGACACGAATGCCCCAAAAGAGACCCCCGCCTCCAAAGAGATGAAGGACCTCAAAGAGACGCATGACGGTCTCAAATGGGCAATCACCGCCCCCGGTGTCATCCCCGCCTGGATCGCCGACATGGACCTGTCCACCGCCCCCGAGGTGATCGAGGCCCTGACCCGCCGCGCCGCCGGTGACCTCGGCTACCCGACCTGGCTGGACAAGCCGCAGGCCGGCCCCCTGGCCGAGGCGTTCGCCGAGCGCATGGCCGTCCGCCACGGCTGGACGGCCGACCCCTTGCACGTCCACACGTTCAGCGACATCAACCAGGCCCTCCAGGTGCTGCTGCACCTCTGGACCAAGCCGGGGGACGGCGTCGCGCTGCACACCCCCGCCTACCACCCGTTCCTGACGACCCTCGACGTCATGGATCGTCCGCTCGTCCCCATCCAGCTCGAACCGGACGGCGACGCGTGGCGGTTCGAGGTGCCCGACCTGTCCGGCTGCCGGGTGCTGCTGCTGGTCAACCCGCAGAACCCGACGGGCCGCGTGTTCACCCGCGCCGAGCTGGAAGGGCTGGCCGAGCACGCCGAACGCCACGACCTGCTGGTGCTGGCCGACGAGATCCACGCCGACCTCACCTACGCGCCCCACCGGCACATCCCCTTCGCGACGATCCTCCCCGAGCGCACGGTCACCCTCACCTCGGCCACGAAGGCGTTCAACCTGGGCGGCATCCGCTGCTCGGTCGCCCACATCGGGCACGCCGGGATCCGCGCGGCCCTGGCGGCGCAGCCGCCGTTCCTCTTCGGCTCGACGCACCTGTTCGGGGTGGAGGCCACGGTCGCGGCCTGGCGGCACGGCGACGCCTGGCTGGACCGGACGCGGGCGCTGCTCGACCGCAACCGCCGGCTCATCGCCGAGCGGCTGCCGGACCGGTTCGGGTACCGGATGCCCCAGGCCACCTACCTGGCATGGCTGCACACCGGGCAGCCGGGCATGGCCGAGCTCATCGAGCGGGAGGCCCAGGTGCGGCTCAACGACGGCGCGTCGTTCGGGCCCGGCGGCGCGGACTACGTACGGCTGAACTTCGCGACGACCGAACCGGTGCTCTCGGAGATCCTCACCAGGCTGAACTGAGGAGGGGCCCGGCGCTCTTCGAGACGACGAGGCCGAACCGCCGTTCCCCCGAGATCCGCCAGGCTGAGGGGCGGCCCCGACGGGCCGCCCCTCAGGACGGTCAGCTCAGCGGCGGCAGGTCCGGCGGGGTGGCCGCCGGACGCTCCTCCAGCGCGGCGAGCGCCAGCTCGACCGCCTTCGCCAGCTGCGGGTCGCGGCCCGCCACCCGGTCCTGCGGCGTGATCACGACCTCGACGTCGGGATCGACGCCGTAGTTCTCCACGCCCCAGCCCGGCCCCTCCAGCCAGAACGCGTACCGCGGCTGGGTCACTACGGTCCCGTCCACCAGGGAGTAGCGCGAGTCGATGCCGATGACGCCGCCCCAGGTCCTGGTGCCGACCAGCGGGCCGAGGCCGCGGTTCTTGATCCCGGCGCTGACGATGTCGCCGTCGGACCCGGCGAACTCGTCGGCGACGGCCACGATGGGCCCGCGGGGCGAGTCCTCGGGATAGCGCATCGGCTCGTAGCCGCGGGCCCGCGCCCAGCCGGTGACCTTGCGCGACAACTTCTCCAGCACCAGCTCCGACAGGTGCCCGCCGCCGTTCTCGCGCACGTCCACGACCAGCCCCTCGAAGGCCATCTCGGTACGCAGGTCGCGGTGGAACTGCGCCCACCCCGAGGCCACCATGTCCGGGACGTGCAGGTAACCGAGCCGCCCACCGGACGACTCGCGGACGAAGGCCCGCCGGCTCTCCACCCAGTCGTGGTAGCGCAGCTGGCTGTCGTCGGCGAGCGGGGTGACGACGACCCGGCGCGTCGAGCCGCCGGCCGCGGGCCGCACGGTCAGCTCCACGGGCTGGTCGGCGGTGCCGGACAGCAGCGCGAGCGGGCCGCGTACCGGATCGACCGGACGCCCGCCCACCGCCACGATCGCGTCGCCGGGACGGATCGCGACGCCGGGCGCGAGCAGCGGCGAGCGGGCCGCGTGGTCGGAGGTCTCGCCCGGCAGGATGCGCTCGACCCGCCAGGTCCCGTCCTCGTCCTTGGCCAGGTCGGCGCCGAGCAGGCCCTGGCGGCGGCGCGGGTCGTTGACGCCGTCGTGACCCCTGGCGTAGGCGTGCGAGGTGCCGAGCTCGCCCTGCACCTCCCACAGCAGGTCGATCAGCTCGGAGTGGCAGCCGAGGCGGCCGACCAGCGGCTCGTACCGGTCGAGCGTGGCCTGCCAGTCGTGGCCGCCCATGTCCTCGCGCCAGAAGTGGTCGCGCATGAGCCGGCCGGCCTCGCGGTAGCCCTGGAGCCATTCGGCAACCGGGTCGATCTGGACGGTGATGCGGTCGAGGTCGATGGTGACGACCTCGTCGCCCTCGCCGGCCGCCCGCGTCTGCAGGCCGTTCTTGCCGTTGGTGACGAGCCTGGTGCCGTCGCCGCTGACCTCGAAGGCCCGCACCTCCTTGCCGAGCTCGGCCTTGGCGCGCTTCTTGAGGTCGTAGCGTTCGAGCACGGTCTCGTTCACCGGCTCGGTGCCGTCGCCGAGCTGGCCCGTCAGGGGGTGGCGGAGCCAGAGCAGCGCGTCCTTGGCGGTCCTGAGGTTGCCGTAGCGGCCCGCCGGCACGGGTACGGGCACCACGCGGGAGGCCAGCGCCTCCGGGTCCACCTCGGTACGCGGCGGCGCGTCGTCCTTCTTGTCGTCCTTGCCGGGCTTGTCGTCCTCCCCGTTGAACCCCCGTCCCTGCAACGACGGGTCGAACGGCGACGGCGTGGCGGCCTGCAGCGGCACGATGTACGGCCGGCAGCCCGCCGGGAACGACAGGTCGAACACGTGCGCGTCGTACACCGGGTCGAACGTGCGCACCGACAGGAAGGCCAGGTGCTTGCCGTCCTTGGTGAACACCGGGTCGTAGTCGGAGAAGCGCAGCGGCGTCACGTCGATCACCGATGTGCCGTCCACGCGGCCCATCTTGATCTGCGACAGCGGCTCGTGGTCCGGATGCACCCAGGCCAGCCAGCCGGAGTCCGGCGAGAAGGTGACCCCGCTGATGTCGCCCTGGGTGGTGCGGTCGAGCTCGCGCAGGTCGCCCGACTCCAGGTCCACGACGAGCAGCCGCCCGTCGTGCGTGGCCACGGCCGCGTGCTTGCCGTCGGGGGCGGCGGTCAGTTCGAGCACCCTGCCGAGCTGCCCGCCGGCCAGGCTCCTGATCTCGCCGCCGGGGGCGCCGATCTCCAGGCCGTCCTCGCCGCCGGCGTCGGAGACCCACACGGCCCGGCCGTCGGCGCCGAGGGCGCGCGGCAGGCGTACCCGCACGCCGGGTTCCACCCGGAGCGCGCCCGCGGGCCCGTCGCGGTGGGTGACCCAGTGCGCGGTGCCGCGGATCTCGACCGCGCTGGCCCGCCCGGTCGTGTCCGGGGAGAAGGCGCCGACGCGCGTGGGCGCGGGGCGGCGCGCCCGTCCCGGCCGCGGGCCGCCGAGCTTGACCTCCAGCTTGTACGGCTCGGCGTCCAGGCTCTCCAGCAGCCACAGGTCGCCCGCGTGGCTGTAGATCACCCGCTCGCCGTCGCTCGTGGCGTGACGGGCGTAGAACTCGTCATGGCTGGTGTGCCGGCGCACGTCGGACCCGTCGGGAAGGGCCGAGTAGAGGTTCCCCACGCCGTCCGCGTCGGACAGGTAGACGATCCGGTCGCCGACCCAGTTCACCGCCCAGTGCTGGGCGGGGCTGTCGGCGAACAGCCGGACGAACTCTCCGTCGCCGTCGGCGTCGACCCAGATCTTGGCCGCCGTGCCGCCGCGGTAGCGCTTCCACTGGGACGGCTCGCGCCAGACCGGCGACACCGTGGCCACCTTCGCGCCGCTGATGGCCGCCTCGCCGACCCAGCCGTACGGCAGCCGCTCGGCCGGCCCTCCGTCGAGCGGGACGGCGTACGCCCACAGCCGGGTACGCGACGCCTCCCCGGTGGAGCTGACCGCGAGCACGGCTCCGTCCGCGGTCCAGCCGCGGACGCCGGTCATGGCGTTGCCCCAGTGCGTCAGCCGGGTGCCTTCGGCGCCGTCGAGCTCGGCCGCGAACACCTCGGGGGCGCCCTCCTTGCCGCTGGTCCACGCGATGCGCGAGCCGTCGGGCGAGAAGCGCGGGGTGGAGACCGGCACGCGGTCGGCGGTGAAGCGCCAGGCCCGGCCGCCGGCGACGGGGGCGAGCCAGACATCGTCGTCGGCGACGAAGGTGACCAGGTCACCAGACAGATGTGGATATCTCAGGTATGCGCCATATGTCACAGCTAGACACTAATGCGAGACACCAAACCAGCTAAAGATTTTCTCTCAGAGCAGCGGTCCACCGTCCGCGAACAGCCAAGACCGTCCGATGTCCCGGATGTGCGGGGAACGGCAGGGAAGGAGCCAATCGCCACAAATCACACGCTGTGAGGAATCATGCGATTTTTCGTCCGCCCACACCAGATCCCGGGCCGCCTGGCCGCCGCCGCCATCATCCTCAACTCCGGGATCGGCAAGACCAAGGCCGACGAGCAGACGGCGGCCGGCCTGCACGGCATGGCCGCGGGCACGTACCCGTTCCTGCGCGGCCAGGACCCGGTGGCCTTCACCCGGCTGCTGTCGAAGGGCGAGCTCGCCCTCGGGGCCGCGCTCGTCCTGCCGTTCGTGCCGTCGTTGCTGGCCGGCGCGGGACTGACCGCGTTCGCGGCGGGCCTGCTCGGGCTCTACCTCAGGACGCCGGGCATGCGCGAGGAGGGCAGCCTGCGCCCGACCCAGCAGGGCATCGGCCTGTCCAAGGACCTCTGGCTGCTGGCCATCGGCCTCGGGCTGGTGATCGAGGAGCTGCGCAGTGACGATTGATCTCCGGACGCCGGACCCTAAGCCGGACAAACCTGGGTAGCCCGACCACATGGTACAAATCGGCTACACCTTGATGTCCGAGCAGACCCCGGCCCGCGAACTGGTGGACTACGCCGCCACCGCCGAGCGCGTCGGCTTCGACTACGCGGTCATCTCCGACCACTACTTCCCGTGGATCGAGGAGATGGGCCACTCGCCGTACTGCTGGTCGGTGCTGGGCGCGGCGGCGCAGGTGACCGAGCGCCTGCCGCTCATGACGTACGTGACCTGCCCCATCATGCGCTACCACCCGGCCGTGGTGGCGCAGAAGGCGGCCACGATGGGGGTGCTGAGCGAGGGCAGGTTCACCCTGGGCCTGGGCGCCGGCGAGAACCTCAACGAGCACGTCGTCGGCGAGGGCTGGCCGCCGGTGGACACCAGGCACCGGATGTTCGCCGAGGCCGTGCAGATCATCAAGGAGCTGTTCAGCGGCGAGTACGTCACCTACCAGGGCGAGTTCTTCGACGTCGACTCCGCCAAGCTCTACGACCTGCCGGACGAGCAGGTGCCGATCGGCATCGCCGCCTCCGGCGGCCGGTCGGCCGAGCTCGCCGCGGAGCTGGGCGACGTGCTGGTCATCAACGACCCGATGCCCGAGGTGGTGCAGCAGTTCCACGCCGCGGGCGGCCAGGGCAAACCGGTCTACGGCCAGCTCCCCATCGCCTACGACACCGACCCCGAGGCCGCCAAGGAGCGGGCCCACCGGCTGTGGCGCTGGTCGGGCGTCGGCGGCTGGAAGGTCATGGCCGAGCTGCCCGGCCCGGTGAACTTCGCCGCCGCGGCCGGCTCGGTGCGCCCCGAGGACGTCGCCGAGAGCGTGCCCTGCGGCGACGACCTGGACGCGGTCGTGCAGGGCGTCAGGAAGTTCGCCGACGCCGGGTACACGCACGTGGCGCTCGTGCAGATCGGGCACGACCAGCAGGAGCCGTTCTTCGACTGGGCGGAGAAGGAGCTCCTGCCGGCCCTGCGCCGGATCTAGCCGCCTACGGGACGATGTTGACCAGCTTGGGCGCGCGCACGATCACCTTGCGCGGCGCGCCCTGGAGGTAGCCGGACACCTTGTCGGAGGCCAGGGCCAGGGCCCGCAGCTCGTCCTCGGAGATGTCGGGGGCCACCTCCAGCCGGTCGCGCACCTTGCCCGCCACCTGCACCACGCACGTGACCGACTCCTGCACCAGCAGCGCGGGGTCGGCGACGGGCCAGCCGGCGAAGGCGACCGGACCGGTGCGGCCCAGGCGCTCCCAGCCTTCCTCGGCGACGTAGGGCGCCACCAGCGAGAGCATGACGGCCAGCGACTCGGCGGCCTCGCGCACCGCCGGGTCGGCCGCGCCGGGACCGGAGTCGATGGCCTTGCGGGCGGCCGAGGTCAGCTCCATCATGCGGGCCACCGCGACGTTGAAGCGCTGCGACTCGACCAGCTTGGTGACCTCGTCGATCGTGCGGTGGGTGACCTTGCGCAGCTCGGCGTCGCCGCCCTCGAACGACACGCCGGGCTCGGCGGTCGCCTCCGACATCACGCGCAGCACGCGGGCCAGGAACTTCTGGGAGGCGGCCGGCGAGACGTCGGCCCAGTCGATGTCGTCCTCCGGCGGACCGGCGAAGATCATCGTCAGGCGCACGGCGTCGACGCCGTACGCGTCGATCTGCTGGCCCAGGTCGATGCCGTTGCCCAGGGACTTCGACATCGCCTTGCCGCCGTTGATCACCTGCCCCTGGTTCAGCATGCGCAGGAACGGCTCGGTGAAGCTCACCATGCCCATGTCGTGCAGGACCTTGGTGAAGAAGCGCGAGTACAGCAGGTGGAGGACGGCGTGCTCGATGCCGCCGACGTACTGGTCGATCGGGCCCCACTTGCGCACCTGCTCGGGGTCGAACGGCCCGTCGGTGTAGCCGGGCGAGGTGTAACGCAGGAAGTACCAGGACGAGTCGACGAACGTGTCCATCGTGTCGGTGTCGCGCTTGGCCGGACCGCCGCACTTGGGGCACTCGACGTTGACCCACTCGGTGGCGCTGGCCAGCGGGGAGACGCCCTTGGGCGCCAGCGCCTCGCCGCGCAGGTCGGGCAGCGTGACGGGCAGCTGCTCGTCGGGGACGGGCACCTCGCCGCAGTCGGCGCAGTGGATGATCGGGATCGGCGTGCCCCAGAACCGCTGACGGGACAGCAGCCAGTCGCGCAGCCGGAAGTTGACCGCGCCGGTGCCCCGGCCCTCGGCCTCCAGGATCTCGATGATCTTGGCGATGGCCTCGGCCTTGGTCAGCCCGTCGAGGGGGCCGGAGTTGACCAGCGTGCCCTCGCCGGGCGTGGCCTCGCCGGTCTCGCCGGGGTCGGCCAGGCCGGTGTGGACGACGACCTTGACCGGCAGCTCGAACTTCCTGGCGAAGTCGAGGTCGCGCTGGTCGTGGGCGGGCACGGCCATGATCGCGCCGTGGCCGTAGTCGGACAGCACGTAGTCGGCCGCCCAGACCGGGATGCGCTCGCCGCTGACCGGGTTGACCGCGTGGCGGCCCAGGAAGACGCCGGTCTTCTCCTTGTCGGTGGACAGGCGCTCGATGTCGCTCAGCTTGGCGACCTCGGCGCGGTAGGCCTCGAAGGCCGGGCGCTGCTCGTCGGTGACGATCTCGTCGGCCAGCGCGGCGTCGACCGCGACCACGAAGAACGTGGCGCCGTACAGGGTGTCGGGGCGCGTGGTGTAGACGTGGACCGGCTCGTCGCGGCCCTCGATCTCGAACAGCACGTCGGCGCCCTCGGAGCGGCCGATCCAGTTGCGCTGCATGGTCAGCAGGCGCTCGGGCCAGCCGTCGAGCTGCTCCATGTCGTCCAGCAGGCGCTGGGCGTAGTCAGTGATCTTGAAGTACCACTGCGTCAGCTCGCGGCGGATGACGTCGGCGCCGCAGCGCTCGCACTTGCCCGCCACGACCTGCTCGTTGGCCAGCACCGTCTGGTCGTTGGGGCACCAGTTGACCAGGCCGCCCTTGCGGTAGGCCAGGCCGCGCTCGAAGAAGCGGTTGAACAGCCACTGGTTCCAGCGGTAGTACTCGGGGTCGCTGGTGTGCAGGCGGCGCGACCAGTCGAAGGAGATGCCGTAGCGCCGGAAGGAGTGAGCCTGCGTCTCGATGTTGGCGTAGGTCCACTCGGCGGGGTGCGCGTTGCGCTTGATCGCGGCGTTCTCGGCGGGCAGGCCGAAGGAGTCCCAGCCGATCGGGTGCAGGACGTTGTAGCCCTGCTGCATCCAGTAGCGCGCGACGACGTCGCCGATGGCGAACACCTCGCCGTGGCCCATGTGGAGGTCGCCCGACGGGTAGGGGAACATGTCGAGCATGTAGCGCCGCTCCCGGGTGTCGGCCGCGTCCTCGCTCGCCCGGTAGGGCTCCTGTTCCTCCCATCGCTGCTGCCACTTGGCCTGCAGCGCCTGCGGGTCGTACTCACTCACGGCTACTGTCCTTCTGGCTTGACTCGGACCCATAAGAAAACCCCTCGTGCACGACGAGGGGTAGCCGCGACGGCGAGACCTCTCAGGGCCGTCGCGGCCCGCTAAGAAGCAGGGTCGCGGAACGCATGTGTCAAGCCTAGCGCACGTCTTCGACGGAATGCAGATACTCCGGGGACCGGCGCAGGCACAATAGACCCTTCAGGTCCAGCGAGACCTGATGGTGATGTATCCGTTGTGACCTCATATGTCCCTTTAGAATACTGTCGTCGCGTGGTGTACCCAGCTGAGCCAGATCGACCGGAGGGCGACCTGCCGCTGCAGGATCCGCCAACCGATCCGCACGGCTTCGCTCGTTTCGCTGCGAAACCAGCCGTATCTCCTGGAAAATCCCATGAGATCATGCCTGGTACGTCAAATCCGGATATAGCGGCACATCCGGACACAACCTCGGGAGGGCCGGCAGCAATGGCAACGGAGAATTCCGCGAGCTCCGGAGCGTCGCACCTGCCACCGTCCTGGCCGGAGGTCCGCAACGACGTGCCTTCCTCCTGGCCGTCCGGCGGGCAGGAGTCCTCCGGCGTGCCGATGTCGTGGCCGGAGGCCGCCCCGGCCCAGCCGTCCTGGCCCGAGGCCCCGCAGGCGCCCTCCTGGCCCGAGCCGCCGCGCCCCGACCCCTCCTGGCCCGACGTCCCGCGCAACGATTCGTCGCGGAACGACTCACCGCGCAACGACCCGTCTCGCAACGACTCCCGCGCGCAGCAGCGGGGCGGCGACGCGTCGTGGCCGGAGCCGGCGCGGCCGTCCTGGCCAGACCCGCCGCGGCAGGAGCAGGGCTGGCCCGAGACCCCCCGCCAGGAGGTTCCCGTCTCCTGGCCGGAGCAGCAGCAGCCGGCCCAGCCGCAGGACCCGGTGCCCGCCTGGTCGCAGCCGCCGACGCCGTCCCCCGGCGCGTGGTCCAACCTGTCCACGCCGGCGCCCTGGCCCAACAGCCCCGCCCCTGCCCCCTCCCCCGCCCCGTCGGCGTCCGCCGCCGACCCGCTGGACCGCACGGTCACGCTGGGCCGCGCGCCCGGCCCGCTCGACGCCCCCGTCCAGCCCGCGCCGTCGCCGCTCGACGGCCCCGGCGGACCTGGCGGACCTGGCGCGCCGTCCGCCGGCCCGGCCGACGAGCACACCGTCATGTACGGCGGCCGGCAGGCCGACACCATGGTGGGCGACCCCGCGATGCCCCCGGGCCCGCTCGCGGCGGCCCACGTCGGAGCGCCCCCGGCCGGACCGGGCATGCCCGGCGACGGCCACCCCGACCAGCCGCGCCCCGGCTCGAACCTGAACCGCGACCCCTCCGACCCCGACCGCCGGTTCGTGACGGCCGGTCAGATCAGCGGCTCGCGCACCCCGCCCCCCGACCGCCAGCAGGAGCTCTGGAACAACGTCTTCGGCGACGAGTACCAGGGCGGCGACCACGACTCCCTGGACGACGAGCCGGGCAAGCCCATCTGGATCTACGCGCTCGGCGGCTCGGTCGTGATCGCCCTGGTCGCGGCGCTGCTGTGGGCCTTCCTCGCGGGCCCGCTGGCCGGCGAGGACACCCCGGAGGGCAAGACCGCCTCCTCCCCCACGGCCTCGGCCGGCCCCACGAAGGCGGGCACGGGCAAGCGCTCCACCACGATCCCCGCCCTGCCCAAGTACCCGGGCAAGGCGTCCCCGGTGACCGGCCGGGTCGAGGACGCGGCGGCCGGGGTCTCCCTGCCCCGCCTGGGCGGCAGCTGGCAGCTCGACCAGCGGGCCACGGTCAAGTCCACGTTCGGCTACGACACCCGCCAGTACACGGAGGTCGCGCCCGACAAGTACGCCCAGGTCATGTCGGGCCCGCTGCCGGCGAACCTGTCCTCCCTGTACCAGGAGGACGACCTGGAGCCGGTCATCCGGCGCATGGTGCTGCAGGCCCGCAAGGACTTCTACCCCGACGGCAACAAGGTCAGGAAGATCGCGCAGCAGCCGATCAAGGTGGGCGCCTCCACCGGCCGGCTCATCGCCTACGCCATGACCGCCGGCACGGAGAAGGCCACGATCGTCACGATGGCGGTCAACACCGGCGGCAGCGTGCCCGCCATCGTGTTCGTGTCGATCCCGGACGAGGGCAAGCAGCTCCTGCCGGACATCCGTACCGTGATGAACCAGCTCAAGCTGAGCGCGCAGTCCTGAGCCCCGGGCGCCGCCGCGCCCGGCTCAGAACGTGCACTCCATGTGCTTGATCCCGTTGATGAACGAGGAGTGCAGGCGGTCGGGCCTGCCGCCCTCGATCTGCGGCACCCGGCGCAGCAGCTCGCGGAACATCACCGTGATCTCCCGCCGGGCCAGGTGGGCGCCGAGGCAGAAGTGCGGCCCCGGCCCGCCGAAGCCGACGTGCGGGTTGGGGTGGCGGGTGATGTCGAAGCGGTACGGGTCGGCGAACACCCGCTCGTCCCGGTTCGCCGCCCAGTAGAACAGCACCACCTTCTCGCCGGCGCGGTAGAGGTGACCGTTCATCTCGTGGTCGCGGGTGACCTTGCGGCGCATGAAGTTCACCGGCGAGGCCAGCCGGACGATCTCCTCCACGGCCCCGGGGGCGCGGCCCTCGACGTCCTCCAGCCACAGGGCGCGCTGGTCGGGGTTCTTGGTGAGCAGGCGCAGGCCGTAGGAGATGGCGTTCCTGGTCGTCTCGTTGCCCGCGACCACCAGCAGGATGAAGAACGACCCCAGCTCCCGCATCGTCAGCCGCTCGCCGTCGATGTTGGCGTTGACCAGCGAGGACGTCAGGTCGTTGGTGGGGTTGGCGGTGCGGTGGGCGGCGAGGTCCTGGACGAGCTGCTGCAGCTCCATCCCGGCGGTGAGCAGGCGGGTGGCCAGCTGGTCGAGGTCGCCGCCGGTGTACTCGGGGTCGAAGCCGCCGAGGATGATGTTCGAGCGGTCGAAGACGAACCGGTAGTCGCGCTCGGGGATGCCCATCATGTCGCAGATGATCTTCAGCGGAAGGCGCGCGGCCACGTCGGTGACGAAGTCGCCGCCGGGACCGGCGGCCACCAGGTCGTCCACGATGCGCACGGCGGCGGCCTCGACGTCCGACTCGAACTGCTTGATCATCTTGGGCGTGAACGCGCGGGAGACGATCCTGCGCAGCCGGGCGTGCCGGGGGTCGTCCATGTTGATCATGGAGCCGAAGTACTCGGTGAACTCGGCGGGCATGTCGGGGATGTTCGTCGCGCCGCCGTCGCCGGAGCAGAAGACCTCGGGGTTGCGGCTCGCCTCCAGGATGTCGGCGTGCCTGGCCAGCGCGTAGTAGCCGGGCCCCTTGGGCGCGACGGCCATCTCCATCTCCTCGAAGAAGGCCGGCGTCTCGCGGGCGCGCAACCGGTCGAACGCCGCCTCGCGCTCGCTCATGGGCCTGGCCCAGAAGTTCCGGTCCGAAAGGTCGAAGTCCAGGACGGTCATAGGGCCATCATTCGGAAAGCGACCACTTACGTCAATGGGTTCGACGTACACCGTACGTGGCTGCCGGGAAAACCGGTGGCTCGTGCGGACGGGGCTTTTGTAGGGTGCCGCGCATGACGTTCTTCTTCCTCCTCGGCTAGCGATCCGCCGGCGGGCCGTGGGCTGACCCACCGCCGGTGATGCGGGGCGGCCTGCCGCCGTCCCGGGTCGCTACGTGGGAGAAGAACAGTTGCTCACCTTGGCGGTGGCCAGGGCGGTGCGTGGCACCGAGCCCTTGGTCGCGGCGGAGATTCGGCGTGCCCGTCTCGGGGTCGTCGTCGGCGTCCGCCATCGGGAGGTGTGGTTCGAGGTCCGGCCCGGCGCCGGGCTCCTGGGATTGCGCACCGCGGACGACGTACTGCTGGCCGCGGCCGTGGTGGACGGGGTCGGCCACGGCCGCTCCGCGCTCGCCCGGCTGGCGCGGGCGGCCCGCGGGATCGACCTCGGCCCGCCCGGCGGCCCCGACGTCGAGGTCTCGGCCTCGTTCGTGGGACGCCGCAACTACACCAGGCACGAGATCGAGGACGCCGTCGGGGCCGAGCTGGCCCGGTCGTGGCGGCTGCGCTACCACTCCCGGCGGGACGGCGGCCGGCCACCCGCCGGGGCGACGGCGTGGCGGGTGACGATCGAGGGCGACCAGGCGGTCATCGCCCGGCGGGCCGGTGACCGGCCGCTGCACCGCAGGCCGTACAAGACGGCCTCGATCCCGGGCACGCTGCACCCGCCGCTGGCGGCCGCGATGGCCGAGCTCGCCGGGCTGGGCGCGGAGGGCTTCCGCGGCGTCGTGCTCGACCCCTGCTGCGGGGCGGGCACCACACTCATCGAGGCCCACGCGCTCACGCGCGCGCCCCACACCGGGCCCGCCGGGCTCTCCGGGCTCGCCGGGGGTGTCGGGTTCGTCGGGTTCGACCGCGACCCGGCCGCCGTCGCGGCGGTCGCCGTGAACGCTCGGGCCGCCCTGCCACCGGACGGTCCGGGCCCGTTCCACTGGGGGCTCGCCGACGCCGGGCGGCTCCCCATGGCGGACGGAAGCGTGCGGCGGGTGCTGGTGAACCCGCCCTGGGGACGTCAGGTGCCGCCGCGCGGCCTGCTCGGGCCCGGCCTGGACCCGTTGTGGCGGGAGGTGCGGCGGGTGCTGGAACCCGGCGGCCTGGCCGTTGCACTGCTCCACGACGACCCCGGCGCGGACGGGACACCGGGCGGCGCGCCGCGCGGGTTCACGATCGAGCAGGCGCTCCCGGTGAGCCTGTCAGGACGCCACCCGGTGATCACCGTACTCAGCAGGCGGGACCGCGCCGGCCGAGGTGCCACCCGATGATCGCCGAGGTCAGGAGGCGAGCCGGTCCCCACCCGGTGATCGCGGCGGTCAGGAGGCGGGGCCGAGCCAGTCGAGGATGAGGCGGTTGACCTCCGCGGGCCGTTCCAGGTGCAGGAAGTGGCCCGCGTCCGCCACCAGCTCGACCCGCGACCCCGGCGGCAGGCTGCCGGCCGCGTCCTTGGCCATCTCCACGCCCATGCACCCGTCGCGCTCGCCGTGCAGGTACAGGACCGGGCCCGCGGTGGCGGGGTCGACGTCCGGGTAGCGGCCCGAGGGGGGCGTGGTGCCGAGCGCGGCGCGGTAGTACCCGATGGCCGCCGCCATGTTGGCGGGCTCGCCCAGGCTGCGCCGGACGAACGCCAGGTCCTCGGCCGGGTCGTGGCCGGGCGACCAGTCCCGCCAGAGCCGGTCGAGGAAGGCCGGGTCTGCGGCGGCCGGCTCGGCCAGCACGGTCTGGAACAGGAAGATGTAGAACGACCGCTTGAGCTGCTCGTACGCCAGCAGCCCGGGAAGCTGCGCGCCCGGCGGCGGCACCGCGAGCGCGACCGCCCGGCGGAAACGCCCGGCCAGGGCGTAGGCGGGGAAGGCCCCCCAGTCGTGCCCGACGATCACCGCGTTCTCATCGCCGCCGAGCTCCTCGTGCAACGCGCGCACGTCGGCGACCAGGGCCGCCTCCTCGTACGCGCCGTCGGCCGGGATCTCGGTGGGCGCGTAGCCGCGGCTGAACGGCGCGACGGCGCGGTAGCCGCGTCCGGCCAGCTCGGGCATCAGGTGCCGCCAGGTGTGCGCGGTGTCGGGGAACCCGTGCAGGCACAACGCCAGCGGCCCCTCCCCCACGGTCAGATACGCGAACTCCACACCGTTGGCGTGGATCGTCCTGATCTCCATGACTGCGAAACCTAGCATTCGCCTCCTTCCGGGAGTACCACTGCACAAGGGGCCTTTCATCGTGAGGAGCAGGCATGCGACGCGGATGGGTTCTCGCTCTCGCCTCACTGACCATCGTGCTCGTGGTGGTGGACCTGACCGCCGTGACCATCGCGCTGCCCGACATCCGCGCTGCCCTGGGGGCGAGCCTGCCCGAGGTGCAGTGGGTGGTGGACGCGTACGCGCTGACGCTGGCCGCCGTCCTGCTGCCCGCCGGGGTGCTGGCCGACAGGTACGGCCGCCGCCGGATGCTGGCCGTGGGCGTGACGGTCTTCACGGTGGCCTCGCTGGCCTGCGCGCTGGCCCCCACGGCTGCCCTGCTGGACGTGGCCCGGGGCGTCCAGGGCCTGGGCGCGTCCGCGCTGTACGGCACCACGACCCCGCTGATCGCCTCGGTCTACCCGGAGGGCCCGGCCCGGGGCCGGGCGCTCGGCATCTTCAGCGCCGTCTCCGGCCTGGCGATGACGCTGGGCCCGGTGGTGGGCGGCGTGCTGACGGCGACGTTCGGCTGGCGGGCCATCTTCCTGATCAACCTGCCGATCGGCGTGTTCGTGGTGGTGGCGCTGCGGCAGCGGGTGCCGGAGTCGCGCGGCCGGGGCCACCTGGACCCCCTGGGCGTCGTGCTGATCGCCGCGGCGCTGTTCGCCGTCATCCCGGCGCTCATCCACGACGTGCCGCTGCTGCTGGTGGCCGGGCTCGCGCTGCTGGCGGCGTTCGTCTTCGCCGAGCGGCGGACCGCGACCCCGATGATCGACTTCGGGCTGTTCCGGAACCGGGTGTTCGCGGTCGGCTCGGCCACGACGCTGCTCATGCTGGCCGCGCTGCTGGGCGGGTTCACGTACCTCACCCTGTACGTGCAGGGCCCCCTGGAGGCGAGCCCGATCGAGGCCGGGGTGCGTTTCCTGGCCTTCAGCGTGGCTGCGGTCATCGGCCCGATCGCGGTCGGCCAGGTACTGCACCGCTGGCCCATGGGCGTGCTGATCGCCGTCGGCCCGGCGCTGATCACCGTGGCGCTGCTGGTGATGGCGATCCCGGCGGCCGACCGGTGGACGCCGATCATGGCCGGGCTGTTCCTCGGCGGCCTGGGGCTCGGCGCGGGCAACGTGGTGGCCAACCAGGTCGGCCTGACCGCGCCGATGGATCAGGTGGGCATGGCCACCGGGACGGTGAACACGCTCAAGCAGGTCGGCACGGCGGTGGGCGTGGCGGTGCTGGCGGCGCCGTACCGGTCGGGGGTGTCCACGATGTTGCTGGTGGCGGCCGGGCTGGCGCTGGCGGGCGCGCTGCTGCCACTGGCCCTGGCGGGCGGCCGGGTCAGTCGGTCGCCGGCCAGTCCCAGCCCAGCTGGAGGAACAGGCCCAGCCGGTCGCTGACCGCGCGGATCTCGCTGATCCGCCCCTCGCGCAGGGTGACCAGGAAGATCGCCTCGACGTCGAAACTGCGCCCGGTGGGCGTGGGCATGCGCGGGTGGGTGCCGGAGTGCGTGCCGGTCATGCGGAGCCGGGCGACCAGTCTGTCCCCCTCGGCGACGACCTCCTCGACCTCGATGTGGAACGGGTCGAACGCGTCGAGCTGCATCCGGATGCCCTCGAAGGCGGCGCCGGGCTCGTCCGGCTCGCCAAAGATGATCTTGTTGTGGTCGACGACGTCGGGGGTCAGATAGTCGCCCAGGTCGTCGAGGCGGCGTTCGTTGACGGCGGCGAAGAAGTCGGTGATCACGGTCGCCCCTCTCTCTTACGGTGTAAGACGGCAGTATCTTACGGTGTATGAGAGAGCGGATGTCAAGGGAGCGGGTACTGGAGGCGGCCCTCGAACTCCTCGACCGCGAGGGCGCGGCCGGGCTGTCCATGCGCAAGCTGGGCAAGGAGCTGGGCGTGGAGGCGATGACGCTCTACTACTACGTGCCGAACAAGGACGCGGTCCTCGACGGGCTGGTCGAGCTGGTGCTCTCGCGCGTCACGATCGAGCCCTCCGGCGACTGGCGGGTGTGGATGCGGGCGTTCGCCGAGTCGATCAGGGCCGAGCTGCTGCGGCATCCCGCGCTCATGCCGGTCGTCGCGATCCGGCCGGTGGCCACGCCGGGGGCCCTGGGCATGGCCGAAGGCGCCGCCGCCGCGCTGACCCGGGCGGGCTTCACGGCCAAGGAGGCGCTGCACGTCATCAACGCGGTGTCGACGTTCGTGATCGGGCACACGCTGGCCGAGGCGGGGCCGGACAGCCCGCGGCAGCCCGACCTGGACCTGGCGGACTATCCGGTGCTGGCGCGGGCGGTCGCCGACGGCCTCGGCACGCCCGAGGACCATCAGGAGCGCTTCGAGCTGGCCGTGGCGGCCCTGCTCAGCGGATTCGCGCCGCGAACCCCTGAAGGAGGCACTCCAGCCCGAACTCGAACTGGTCGGCGAAGCTGAGGTCGTCGGCCTCGGCCACCCGCCGGTTGAACTCCGGGTAGGCGCCGGTGGCCATCACCTCGCGGACATAGGGGCCGATCGTCGCCCGCCACTCCTCCTCCGACAGCCCCGTGCGGCGCAGCGCCTCCTGCTCGGCCAGCTCCTTGGCCACCGCGCCGAGCACGTAGTCGCCGATCACCCCGATCACGGCGGCGGCCCGGGTGATGTCGGAGGTCAGCGGCCGGGCCGCGGACAGCGCGTGCTCCACCCGCCGCAGCGAGTTGGGCCCGAGCGCCGGCCTGCTCGTCATCAGCGCGGCCAGCCACGGATGGCGCAGCACGCCCGCGCGCTGGTCGCGGGCCACCCCGGCCAGGTCGGCCCGCCAGTCTCCGGTCAGCGGACCGGGTTCGCCCTCGCCCCACACCGCGTCGACCATGAGGTCGAGCAGCTCGTCGCGGTTCTCCAGGTAGCGGTAGAGCGAGGTGGTGCCCGACTTGACCTCGCTCGCCACCCGGCGCATGGACACCGCGTCGAGGCCCTCGGCGTCGGCCACCGCGATCGCGGCCCGCACGATCGCCTCGACGCTCAGGGCCTGACGCTTCGGCGCGTACGGCTCGCGACTCCACACCAGTGACATCCGGCTCCCCCCTCTGGCCTTCATCGTACGCCTGTGGTTACAGTGTTCCCATGACGGAAACAGTGTTCCCACGAAACGCCGACGTCCTGATCGTCGGCGGCGGCAGCGTCGGGCTGAGCGCGGCCGTGTTCCTCGCCCGCCACGGCGTGCCCGCCCTGGTCGTCGAGCGCGAGCCCGGCCCGCGGGCGCACCCCCGCGCCACCGGCATCGGCCCCCGGACGGTCGAGCTGCTCCGCGAGGCCGGCCTTGAACGGGCGGTGGACGAGGTGGCCATCGACATGACGAACGCGACCCTCGGCAAGATCACCGTGGACACGCTGGCCGGCGCAGACCTCGCCGCGATAGCGGCCGGCCTGCCCGCCCGGACGCGGATGTTCGACACGGCGGCCTACAGCCCGGCCCGGCTGCGCGGCATATGCCCGCAGAACCGGCTGGACCGGGTGCTGCTCGACGCCGCCCGCGAGCGCGGCGCGCACGTCGCGTACGACACCGAACTGCTCTCCCTGGAGCAGGACGCCGACGGCGTGACGGCGGTCGTGTCCGGCCCGGACGGGACCCGCACCCTGCGCACCCGCTACGTGATCGCCGCGGACGGCGTGCGCAGCGGGGTGCGGGCGGCGCTCGGCATCGGCGTGACCGGCCCCGGCGCGCTCGGCCCCGAGCTGCACAACGTCATGTTCCACGCCGACCTGAGCCACCTGACCGACGGGTACGGCTTCGCGCTCGCCGAGCTCACCACTCCCGACGCGCCCGGCATGCTCATGGCGATCGACGGCGAGACCGAATGGGTCTTCCACACCGCCCAGGAACCCAGCCCCGACCTGCTCAGGACCGCGATCGGCGACCCCGGGCTGAAGGTCGAGATCGTCAGCGTGCTGGGCTGGCGGGCCCGCGGCCAGGTCGCCGACCGGTTCCGCGAGGGGCGGGTCTTCCTGGCCGGCGACGCGGCGCACGCCGTGCCGCCGACGGGCGCGTTCGGGCTGAACACGGGGGTCGCCGACGCCCACAACCTGGCCTGGAAGCTGGCCCGCGTGCTGACCGGCCGGTCGGCGCCCGCGCTGCTGGACACCTACCACGACGAGCGGCGGCCGGTCGCGCTGCTGGCGCTGGAGCAGTCGCGGCTGCGAATGCGGGACCTGCGGATGCACTTCGGCTCCGGCCCCGAGGCCGCCCGGCTCAGGGCGGCGGCGGGCGCGGTGAACGCCCCGATCGTGCACGTCGGTTACCGTTACGGCGGCGCCTCGGCGGTCGAGGGCCTGCCCTCCACCGAGGACGTGACGCTCTGCCTCGACGGCTCGCCCGGCTCGCGGCTGCCGCACGTGTGGATCGGCGAACGGTCCAGCCTCGACCTGGTCGGGCCCGATTTCAGCGTGTTCACCGGCGCGCCGGTGCCCGACCCGGGCATCCCGGTGCACGTGGTCGAGGGCTGGCCGTACGGGACCGTGCTGGTGCGGCCGGACGGGTTCGTGGCCTGGCGCGGCGCGGACGACGGCCTGGCCGAGGCGGTCAGAACGTGTACGGCAGGTGCTTGATGCCGTTGATGAAGTTCGACAGCAGGAAGTCGGGCTCGCCGGCCGTCCTGATGCCGGGCAGGCGGGTGAACAGCTCGCGGAACATCACGCTCATCTCCCTGCGCGCCAGGTGGGCGCCCAGGCAGTAGTGCGGCCCCGGGCCGCCGAAGCCGACGTGCGGGTTGGGGTCGCGGGTGATGTCGAAGACGTCCGGGTCGGTGAAGACGGACTCGTCGCGGTTGGCCGAGTTGTAGAAGAGCAGCACCTTGTCGCCCTTCTTGTACGGCACGCCGTTCATCTCGTGGTCCCGGGTCAGCGTGCGGCGGAACTGGATCACCGGGGTCGCGTAGCGCACGATCTCGTCGCACGCCCGGCCGACGCGCGCGTCGAAGTCGGCCAGCAGCAGCTCCCGCTGGCCGGGATGGTCGGTGAACAGCTTCAGCCCGTAGGCGATGGCGTTGCGGGTGGTCTCGCTGCCGGCCACCACCAGCAGGATGAAGAACGACCCCAGCTCCTGCGGGCTGAGCCGCTCCTCGCCGCCCACGAGCAGGCTGACCAGGTCGCCGGTCGGGCGTCTGCGGCGCTCGTCGCCGAGGCGGGCGGCCATCCGGTTCAGCGAGTAGCCGGCGCGCAGCAGCTTGGCCAGGCCGCGGGCGACGTTGACGCGGCTGAAGTTGGGGTCGATGCCGGTGTACTCGGGGTCGGCGTTGCCGAGGATGACGTTGGTCCGCCGCAACACCAGGTCATGAAATTTCGGCGGAATCCCCATCATGTCGCAGATGACCCGTACGGGGAGCCGGGCGGCGACCTGCGCCACGAAGTCGCCCGGCCCCTGCTCGATCGCCTCGTCCACGATCTCGGCGGCGGCCCTGGCCAGGTCCTCCTCCATCTTGGCCAGGATGCGCGGGGTGAAGGCCCTGGAGACGATCCTGCGCAGGCGGGCGTGGCGCGGGTCGTCCATGTTGATCATCGAGCCGAAGTAGACGCTGAGCCAGCGCGGCATGTCCGGGATGCTGTTGGAGCACGGCTCGCTGCTGAAGACGGCCGCGTTCCTGCTGGCCTCGGTGACGTCGGCGTGGCGCACGAGGGCGTGGTAGCCGGGCCCGCCGCCGATGAACGGCACGGTCTGCTCCGGCACGAAGAGGGGCCGTTCGAGCCGGCGCAGGCGGCGGAAGGTCTCCAAGCGGTCCGCCTGCGGCAGTCCCCAGAACGGTATCTGCGAGATGTCCAGATCCGCGGAGAGCGTCATACCGTACAAGCCTTGGGCAAGTGCTCACTTACGTCAAGGTCCGCCGCATCGCGGCTACCGGTTTCCCAGGATCAACTCGGAGCCCTTCTCGCCGATCATGATCGCCGGGGCGTGCGTGTGGCCCCGGTTGAGCGTCGGCATGACGGAGACGTCCACCACCCTGAGCCCTTCGAGACCGCGCACCCGGAGCGACGGGTCCACGACCGACCCCTCGTCGGTGCCCATCCGGCAGGTGCCGACGGGGTGATAGAGGGTCTCGCCGCGTTCGCGCACCCACCGGGCCAGCTCCTCGTCGCTCTCCGGCCCCCAGTACGGCGCCATCGGGCCGCCCGCGTACCGCTTCATCGCGCTCGTCGCGAACACCTGCTTGGCCGTCTTCAGCCCGGCGACCAGGCGCTTGACGTCGGCCTCCGCGCTCAGGTAGCCGGGGTCGATCAGCACGTCGCGGCCGCTCAGCCCGACCCTGCCGCGGCTCTGCGGCTGCAGCAGCACGACGCCGACGGTCAGGCCGTGGCCGGTCGGCGGGGTGAGCCCGTGGTCGACGAACGGGCCGGGGGCGAAGACGAGCTCGATGTCGGGGGCGGGCTCCTCGGCCGAGGTCCGGACGAAGGCGACCGCCTCGCCGACGTTCGTGGTCAGCATGCCCGAACGCAGCACGATGTAGCGCAGCAGGTTCACCAGGGACTCGGCCTTGGTCAGCGTCACCGGCTCCTTGCACTCGACGTACACGCCGGAGGCGAGGTGGTCCTGGAGGTTCTTGCCGACCTCGGGCAGCTCGCGCACGACCGGCACCCCCGCGTCGCGCAGCTCATCGGCCGCGCCCACCCCGGAGCGCATCAGCAGGTACGGCGAGCCGATCGCCCCCGCCGACAGGACGACCTCCCTGGCCGCCCTGATCAGAGTGCCGCCGCTGTGCTCGATGCCGACGGCGCGGGAGCCCTCGAACACCACGCGGTCCACGGTCGCGCCGGTGAGCACGGTGAGGTTCGGTCTGGCGGCGGCCGGGCGCAGGTAGGCGTCCGCGGCGCTCCACCTGCGGCCGCGGTTCTGGGTGACGGGGGTGGGGCAGTAGCCCTCGTTGGAGCGGCCGTTCAGCTCCGCCAGCCGGGTCAGGCCCAGCTCCTCGCAGGCCCGCAGGAAGGCCGCCGTGGTGACGTTGGGGCTGCGCAGCTCGGAGACGTAGAGCGGGCCGGAGGTGCCGTAGACGCCGCCGTGGTTGCTGCCGACGCGCTGCTCGGCCCTGGTGAAGTAGGGCAGGACCTCCTCGTACGTCCAGCCGGGCACCCCCCACTGGTCGTAGTCCTCCTGGCAGCCGCGCACCCACATCTGCGCGTTGAGCGAGGACGAGCCGCCGATCACCCGGCCGCGCGGCCAGTAGAGCTCGCGGCCGGACATCTCGCCCTGCTTGGCCGTCGTGAAGTTCCAGTCGTAGTCGGTCTTGAACAGCTTGGCGAAGCCGGCGGGCATGCGGATCTCCAGCCTGTCGTCATGCCCGCCCGCCTCGACCAGCGCCACCGACACCGACGGGTCCGCCGACAGCCGGTTGGCCAGCACGCACCCGGCGGACCCCGCTCCGACGATCACGTAGTCGTACTGCATGAGCACTCCAGGGGGCTAAGTAACCTGCCACTTGCTTACTCCAGGTGAGCTTTCGCGTCCATATGCATCTGTAACCTTGGTTACCTACCGGTCGGTATGGGGTGATGCCAAGATGGCGGGCAAGCGCGTACAGAGGAGGAAGGCGTTCATGCTCAACTTGTCGGTCGTCCTGGAGGACAGCGCCAGAAACAACCCCGACGGCACGGCGATCGTCTTCGGCGACATGCGCCTGCCGTACGGCATGATCGACACTGTCGCCCGCCAGGTGGCGAACCTGCTGGTGTCGCGGGGCATCGGCAAGGGCGACAAGGTGGCGCTGGCCTGTCCCAACCTGCCGTACTTCCCGTTCGTCTACTTCGGCATCCTCAAGGCCGGCGCCACCGTGGTGCCGCTGAACGTGCTGCTGCAGGGCCGGGAGATCGCCTACCACCTCGACGACAGCGACGCCAAGGCGCTGTTCTGCTTCGAGGGCTCGCCGGAGCTGCCGCTGGGCGAGCGCGGCAAGGCGGGCTTCGAGGCCGCGGACGGCTGCGAGCACTTCTTCGTGCTGCCCGCCACCCCGCTGGCCACCGAGTCCCCGTACGGCGAGACGGTGTGGGCGGCGCTCAACGGCGTGCCGGCCGACTTCGAGACGGTGCAGACCGACCCCGAGGACACGGCCGTGATCCTCTACACCTCGGGCACCACGGGCCAGCCCAAGGGCGCCGAGCTCAGCCACCAGAACATGCTGATGAACGCCCTGATCAGCGACCGGATGTTCCCGCGCAGCGAGGGCGGCGACACCTACCTCGCGGTGCTGCCGCTGTTCCACTCCTTCGGCCAGACGACCGTCATGAACACCGCCTTCATGCGCGGCGCGACGGTCGTGCTGATGCCGCGCTTCGAGCCGGGCGAGGCCCTGGAGCTCATGCGCAAGGAGAGCGTGACGACCTTCGCCGGCGTCCCGACGATGTACTGGGGCATGCTCACGAAGATCCACGCCGAGGGCGCCGAGGTGCCGCGCAGTCTGAAGGTGGCCGTGGCCGGCGGCGCGTCCTCGCCGGTGGAGGTGCTGAAGGACTTCGAGCAGACCTTCGGCATCGGCATCCTGGAGGGGTACGGCCTGTCGGAGACCTCCCCCGTGGCCAGCTTCAACCAGCTCGGACGGCCCACCAAGCCCGGCACGATCGGCACGCCCATCTGGGGCGTGGAGATGAAGCTGATCGACGGCGACTGGAAGACGGTCGAGGGCGAGGGCCCCGGCGAGATCGCCATCCGCGGCCACAACGTCATGAAGGGCTACTACGGCCGCCCGGAGGCGACGGCCGAGGTGCTCAAGGACGGCTGGTTCCGCACCGGCGACATCGCCACCCGCGACGCCGACGGCTACTACGCCATCATCGACAGGGCCAAGGACATGATCATCCGGGGCGGCTTCAACGTCTACCCGCGCGAGCTGGAGGAGGTGCTCATGACCCACGAGGCGGTGTCGCTGGCGGCGGTCGTGGGCGTCCCGCACGAGTCGCACGGCGAGGAGGTCAAGGCGTACGTCATCCGCACGCCCGGCTCGTCGGTCACCGAGGACGAGCTGATCGCCTGGGCCAAGGAGAACATGGCGGCCTACAAGTACCCGAGGATCGTCGAGTTCCGCGACGCCCTGCCGATGACGGCCACGGGCAAGATCCTCAAGCGCGAGCTCCGCTGACCGGCCGCGGCGCGGGCCCCGGCCCGCGCCTTCCGGCCGCGCCGCCCCCTGCGCCGATCACCAGGACGGCCAGTGCGCCGATCACCGAGCCGATCACCGAGGCCCGCCCGCTCGTGCTGTTCGACATGGACAACACGCTGATCGACCGGCTGGCGGCGTTCCGGCTGCGGGCGGCGGGATGGGCGGTCGGGATCGTGACGAACGGCATGGCCGACAACCAGACGGGCAAGATCCGGCGCACCGGGCTGGCCGAGCGGGTGGACGGGTGGGCGATCTCCGGCGCGGAGGGCGTGCGCAAACCCGGCGCGCGGCTGTTCCGGATCGCCGCCGACCGGTGCGGAGCCGTGCCGGCGGGCGGATGGATGGTGGGCGACGACCCGGAGAAGGACGTCGCGGGCGGACGCGCGGCCGGACTGCGGACGATCTGGATCGACCGCGGGACGGGCGCGGCGGCTCCCCCGGCGGACCTCACGGTGGACGACGTGCTGGCGGCCATGGAACTGTTGATCGGGATGCCCGGCGGCGCGGGCGGTCGCTAATGTGGCCGGATGCGTGACAAGCCCGCGGATCTGGACGAATCGCTGCTGGCGCCCGCCCTGGAGGCGTGGGGGATCAAGGCCGTCGGGCTGGCGCACGCGCCGGTGGGCTTCGGCGACCACCACTGGATCGCGACCGGCGCCGACGGACGACGCTGGTTCCTCACCGCCGCCACCCTGCCCTCCGCACCGAATGCCCCCCTCCCCCGCGAGCCACGGGCGGCCGGTGGCCTGGGCGAAGGGGCGCGGGTGGCGTTCGGGGAGCTGGGGCGGGCGCTGGAGACGGCGGCGGCGCTGTCTGCGACCCTGAAGTTCGTGGTCGCGCCCGTGCCGGACCTGGACGGCGGCGCGCTGCTCCGCCCGCTCGCCGCCCGGTACGCGCTGAGCGTCTTCCCGTACGTCGACGGCGTCACCGGCGGCTTCGACGACGAGCCGGCCGAGCGCGACCGCGCCCAGGTCATCGACCTGCTGGCCGAGCTGCACGGCACGTCCCCGCCCCCGTCCACCCCGTCCCGCCCCCTGCAGCCGGCCGGACGGGCGGCGCTGGAGCGGGCCCTCGCCGAGACTGGCGGCCCGTGGACCGGCGGCCCGTACGCCGAGCGGGCCCGAGCCCTGCTCGACCGGCACGCCGCGACCCTGCACGCCCGGCTGCGCGACTTCGACCGCGGCTGCCGCGACCTCGGCCCACCCGTCGTCACCCACGGCGAACCCCACCCCGGCAACGTGCTCCGGCACGAGGGCCGCTGCCTGCTGATCGACTGGGACACCGTCGGCCTGGCCGTGCCGGAACGGGACCTGTGGCTGGTCGCCAGGACCCCCGGCGACCTGGCCAGGTACGCGGCCGCCACCGGCCGTACGCCCGACCCCGCCGCCCTGGCCCTCTACCGGCTGCGCTGGAGCCTCGACGACGTGGCCCAGTACGTCGCCCTGTTCCGCGCCCCGCACGGCCACACCCGCGACGCCGAGCTGAGCTGGCACTTCCTCACCCGCACGCTCGACGGCCTGGCCGCCGGCGGGCCCTCCGCCCGCTGAGCGTTCCCGGCGGTCAGGCGCCGAGCAGTTCGGCGAGCACCGCGGCCTCGCTGATCTCGGGCTGCTTGGTGGCGGTGAGCAGGGTCAGCGGGCCCTTCCCGGCGAGCTCGCGCAGGTGGGTGACCGCCTCGGCCCGCTCAGGCTCGGCCAGCTCGTCCCGGTAGCGGTCGCCGAACTCCGCGAACCGGTCGGGGTCGTGCCGGTACCAGGTGCGCAGCTCGGTGGAGGGAGCGACCTGTTTGCACCATTCGTCGAGGTGGGCGTCGGCCTTGGCCAGCCCGCGCGGCCACAGCCGGTCGACCAGCACCCGGGCGCCGTCGTCCGGCGCGGGCTCCTCGTAGACCCGGCGCACCCGAACCTTGTTCCCAGCCGTCACCGTCCGCCCCTCCTTCCGACCGTGAGACCACGCTACGCCGGGCGATGCCAAGCGCCGTTCAGGGACCCGGCCGGGGGACGTCTAGGATCCGGGGTGTGGACGAGCCGATCCCCGACGCGCTGCTGCCCGTGCTCCGCGACCTGCGCGCCACCTGCGGGGTGCGTCCGGACCTGCGGGAGGAGACGCCGCTCTGGGGCGGTGAGCGGGTACTCATGCTGTTCGCGCCCGACGGCAGCGGCGTGGGCCTGCGCCTCGGCGTCGCCGGCGGCCCGGCCGAGCAGGTGGCCGACCTCGCCGACCAGGTGCAGGAGTGGGCGGTCGAGGCGCTGTGGGGTCAGGGGCTGCCCGCGGTGTGGCCGGAGTGCCCCGAGCATCCCGGCACCCACCCGCTGGCCGCGACGGTGGTGGACGGCGTCGCGACCTGGTCGTGCCCGCGCACCCGCGCACCCGTCACCGCCGTGGGCCACCTCTGACCCCGGACACCCCCAGGGGGCCGGCCGCTCGGACAGCGCCTTGGGGTGGGGTGAGCCGTGGGGAGAGGGCGACGGGCCCTCTCCCGCCCGTCACGGCCAGTTGACCGCCGGGCGCAGCTGCACGCCGGACCGGCCGTCGTCGTCGAGCTTGACGCCCAGCACCTGGTGCAGCTGGACCTTGTTGCGCTCGAAGCCCACGATGCAGCCCGCCATGTACAGCGCCCACACCCTGGCCGTGCCCATCCCGACCTCCTGGACGGCCTCGTCCCAGTTGGCGTCGAGGTTGTCGCACCAGTGGCGCAGGGTCTTGGCGTAGTGCTCGCGCAGGTTCTCCTCGTGGCGGATCTCGAAGCCGATGTCCTCCATCTGCCTGATCAGCCAGCCCACCGACTCCAGCTCGCCGTCGGGGAAGACGTAGCGGTTGATGAAGCCGCCCTTGTTGAACGTCTTCTCCTTGCCCGTCGGACGGGTGATGCAGTGGTTGAGCAGCCGGCCGCCGGGCTTGAGCTTGCCGTAGAGGAACTCGAAGTACGACGGGACGTTGTCCTTGCCGATGTGCTCGGTCAGGCCGATGGAGCTGACCGCGTCGAAGCCGGTCTCCCGCACGTCCCGGTAGTCCATGAAGCGCACCTCGGCGAGGTCCTGGAGGCCCTCGTCGGCGATCGCCTTCTGGGCCCACTCGGCCTGCTGGCGGCTCAGCGTCACGCCCAGCGCCTTGACGCCGTAGTGCTTGGCGGCGTGGATGACCATGCCGCCCCAGCCGCAGCCGACGTCGAGCAGGCGCATGCCCGGCTTGAGGTCGAGCTTCCTGGCCACCAGGTCGAACTTCGTGTACTGGGCCTCCTCCAGCGTCGCGCCCTCCTCGGGGTAGGTCGCGCACGTGTAGGCCATGGACGGCCCCAGCACCCACCGGTAGAACCGGTTGGACACGTCGTAATGGTGGTGGATCGCCTCGGCGTCACGCTGCTTGGCGTGCCGCGAGCCGAGCCGGGCCAGGGCGCTCTGACGCACCTCCTGCGGAGGCGGCGGCACCCGCATCAGCAACGGCTTGACGCCCAGCGACCGTACGGCGGCCAGCTTCTCGCCCGCGGTCAGGTCGTTGGTGGTGATGTTCCACATGCGGTCGAGCAGGGTGTACAGATCGCCGTGCACGTCGATGTGCCCCGAGATGTACGCCCTGGCCAGACCCAGTTCCCCGGGGGCCTGTGCCAGGTAGGCCACCGCGATGGGCGACTTGACCTCAAGACCGAGGTCGGCGCCGTCGGGACCGGCCTTGCTGCCGTCATAGGCCATGAACGAGATGTTCGCGTCAGAGCCGACGATCTTCTCAAAGATGCTTGCGAGAGCCATGCTCACCTTCCCCGTACACACTTTTCGTACAGGTCCAGCAGGCGACCGTTCGGGTCGTATTCCCGCTTGACCGGCCAATAAGCATCACCGTTGTACAGCTCCCAGAACTGCTCACGGGCGTAGAAGGAGGTCGAGTAGAGCGACTTGTGGCCGTCCAGCTCGTGTACCGAGTCCTCGATGAGCCTGTTGTAGTAGCCGTCGAACTGGCCGCGGGGCAGCGGGACCATGCCCCAGAAGCCGAAGTTGACGTAGAGCTTCCCGGGCTCCAGCGGGTACAGCGGCCACTGGGAGCTCGACCGCAGCGGGCACATCCAGACGGGGGTCATGCCCACCTTGTCGTGGAAGAACTCCAGGAACTGCGCGCCGCGCTCGACCGGCACCTCGACGTCCTGGATGACCGACTCCTGGACGGGCTGGTCGCGCCAGCGGTCGATGCGGGCGGTCAGGCCGGTCCGCCGGTCGAGGGCGACGAGCCTGCGGTAGACGTCGGAGCGCATCCAGCGGCGCGGCATCAGCGAGCGGACCACCGGCTGCTGCACGCCGAACGCCCGCGAGCACCAGAACCAGTCGGTGTCCCAGCGCCACAGGTAGTCGTGGATGCTCAGCCAGTCGCGGCTGCGCTGCCTGATCGACTGGTAGTAGATGCGCATGCCGGTGTAGTCGGAGACGTAGGGCGCGCGGTCGGCGAAGCGGCCCAGCGTGATGTACATCTCCTCCGGGTCGAAGAAGACGCCGTCCACGAAGTCGACCTGCTCGCCGTCGTGCACCATGCTGTCGCAGATCTCCTGCATGGCCAGCATGCACTTGGCCGCGTCGGTGAACCTGATGTGCGTCAGGTGCACGTACGGCTGGACCTTGCGGAGCTTGATCCGGATGCGCAGGGCGTAGCCGAGCGTCCCGTAGGAGTTGGGGAAGGCGCGGAACAGATCCTGGTGCTCGTTGTCGTCACGGGCCACGACGATGCGGCCGTCGCCGGTGAGGATCTCCAGTTCCTCCACCGACTCGTGCGGCAGGCCGTCCCGGAAGCTGGTCGACTCGATGCCGAGGCCGGTGACGGCGCCGCCGAGCGTGATCGTCTTGAGCTGCGGCACCACGTACGGCATGAGCCCGTGCGGCAACGTGGCCTCGACGAGGTGCTCGTAGGTGGTCATGCCCTGGACCTCGGCCGTCATCGTCGCCGGATCCACGCTGATGACCTCGTCGAGGTCTCTGGCCGACAGCTTGGCCGTCCTGCCTCCGTCACGGAACCTGAACAGGTTGGACGTGGACTTGGCCAACCGGGGAGCGGCGTCGCCGGGGATCTCGGCGTAGGACTGCCGGATCTGCTCTACTGCCCGTTGGTGTGTCGACATCGTCGTCGTCACGGAAGCACCCCCTTGAGCTGGTAGAGATCGTCCGTAAGACCGTATCTCCCGCAGCCCGGCTCGAACAGACCGGGGTCGTTAAAGACACGAAAACTGTTCATCGTGCCAGGTGAAACGCCTATGTGGCAGGCAAATGCGGAAATCTACGTCGAACCAGGGGTGAGACCCCATTGAGCACGGCACGCACCTCTCGTCCCTCCAGTGCCGCCGTGAGGTTGTCCAGCACGGCCGTGAGCAGGCGCGTCGTCGCCTCGGGCGTCACCCCGGCGGCGTGCGGCGACAGCAGCACGTCCGGCAGATCGCGCAGCGGGTCGCCGGCGGGCAGCGGCTCGGTGTCGAACACGTCGAGCGCGGCCCCGCCGAGGTGCCCGTCGCGCAGCGCGGCGACCAGCGCCGCCTGGTCGACGACGCCGCCCCTGGCCGCGTTGACCAGCAGCGCGCCCTGCTTCATGCGGCGCGGGTCGATCAGCCCGCGGGTCTCCTCCGACAGCGCGATCACCACGACCAGCACGTCGCTGCCGGCCACCAGCGTCTCCAGGTCGGCGCGGCCGGGCGCCTGCCGCGGGGACCTGGTCCAGTAGGAGACCTCGCAGCCCAGGGCGCCGAACAGGCGCACGCAGTTCTCGCCGATCGGGCCGTACCCGACGACGCCGACCCGGCGGCCGCTCAGCTCGCGCGGGCGCAGGCCCTGCTGCGGCCACTCCCCCGCGCGCACGGCGGCGTCGGCGGCCCCCAGCCGGCGCGACAGCGACAGCGTGGCGGCCAGGCACCACTCCGACACCGCGACGGCGCTGACGCCCGGCGTGTTGGCCAGCGGCACCCCGGCCTCGGCCAGGGCGGCCAGGTCGTGGCCGTCGACGCCCACCGAGGGCTGCTGCACGAAGGCCAGCGCGGGCGCGTGCTTGACCGCCTCGGCGTCGAGCACGAGCGTGGAGGTCCAGTCGCCGAGCACGATCTCGGCCTCGGGCAGCGCGGCCAGCAGCCCGGCCCGGTCGCGGGTGGCGGGCACGCGGACCGTCACCCGGTCGCCGAGCGGGGCGAGCAGGGCGCGCGTCGCCTCCTCGGGGAGCGGCGGCAGGGCGAGCAGGTTCCAGGGGCTCATGCCTTCACCGTAAAGCTGTCGATCACCTGTCGCATCAGTGCCCTGTTGCGCAGCCACTGGTCCTGGGTGACCGTCCAGGACAGGATGTAGGCCGTCTCGCCGGACACCACCGCGCGGCGCACCTCGTGGTAGGTCATGCCCGGCCTGATCCAGTGGGTGCCGGCGGCGCTGGCGGCGGTCCAGGAGAACTCCCACTCGACCGCCTTGACGCCCCGGTGGTTGACCACGCGGCGGCCGCGGCTGATCACCTCCTGGCCCTCCTGCCGCAGCGTCTCCTCCGAGTCGCGCAGGATCTGGTTGGCGTCGAGGCTGGAGTACAGGGCCTCCACGCCGAGGTGGGCGTTGCCGTCGCGGCGCGTCCACTCGGTGACGGACTCGCGCAGCGCGCCCCGCCAGCCGACCGGGCGCAGGATCGACCAGCCCTCCCGCGAGGTCCACGCCCGTACGGCCGGGCGCACCCGCCGCACGGTCGGCGTGGGGGTCGCCGACGGCGTCCGGCTCGTCGTGGGCTGCTGCGAGGGCGACGGGCTCAGCGGGCTGGCCGCGGCGGCCGGCTGGGCGGTGCGCGGGGCGCCCTCGGCGGGCGTGGCGAGCTTGAAGTAGGCGACCGCGCCGCCCGCGACGACCACGACGGCGGCGGCGGCCACGGCCAGCACGGCCCGCCCGCGCCCGCTGCCCGGCTTCTTCTCCGGCAGGTCGGTGTAGGCGGGCTTGGCCGCCACCTCGATGGCCGCGAGCAGCCGGTCGGCCTCCTCGGCGTCCACCCGGTCGGCGGGCTCCTTGCGCAGCAGGCCCTTCAGGATCGGGTGCATGATCGGCGGGATGCGCCGGTAGTCGGGCTCCTCGTTGAGCAGCGCGTTGATCGTCGCCATGGCCTCGCCGCGGTCGAAGGGCGAGCGGCCGACCATCGCGGCGAACAGCGTCGCGCCGAGCGACCACAGGTCGGAGGGCGGTCCGGCCTCGTCCGCGCGCACCCGTTCCGGGGCCAGGAAGCTGGGCGAGCCGGTCACCATGCCCGTCCTGGTCAGCGAGGCGTCGCCCTCGACCGTGGCGATGCCGAAGTCCATCAGCACCGCGCGGCCGTCGTCGGCGAGCAGGATGTTGGCGGGCTTGACGTCCCTGTGCAGGATCCCGGCCTCGTGGGCGGCCCTGAGCGCCGACAGCACCTGGCGGCCCACGTCGGCCGCCTGCCGCACGGGCAGGGCCCCCGAGGTGGCCACGACCTCTTCGAGCGAGGGGTGCGCGACCAGCTCCATGACGATCCAGGGCCGGCCGCCCTCCTCGACCACGTCGTAGACCGCGACCACGGAGGGGTGGTTGAGCTTGGCCGCCGTACGGGCCTCGCGGGCGGTGCGCATGAGGTGGCGCTCCTGCTCGCCCGGCGACAGCCCCTCGGGCAGCAGCACCTCCTTGATGGCCACCTGCCGGTTGAGCAGCGTGTCGTAGCCCTCCCAGACGACGCCCATACCCCCGCGGCCCAGTTCACGCCGTAACTGGTAGCGCCTGGCGACAAGCCGGTTGCTCTCCGAAACCATGTCCTACCCCTGTAGCGGCGCGAGCGCCTGCTGCAGACAGCCGCTGGACGCCGGCGATCTGTAGACCACCCGAACAGTGGGCAAGTTTCCCATACCTCCCACGAGTTCGCGGGAAGGACGCAAAAGGCCGCTTGCCACGACTTGCCGAATGTTGTTCTACTGAGGCAGGTTCGGAGCCGTGAAGCCAACCGTTTGCCTGTGCGACTGTCGAGGAGATGTCCATGTCGAAGGGTAGTGGCGGCCCGCTGGCCGGAGTGCGCGTGCTGGAGCTCGCGGGGCTGGCCCCGGGGCCGTTCGCCGGGATGATGCTGGCCGACCACGGCGCCGAGGTGCTGCGGGTCGACCGGGTGCAGGCCGTCTCCGACCGGCCTCGTACGGACGTCATGGACCGCGGCAAGCGGACGATCGGCCTGGACCTGAAGTCGCCCGAGGGCGTGGCCGCCTTCAAGGAGCTGGCCCGCAACGCCGACGTGGTGATCGAGGTCTTCCGTCCCGGCGTCGCAGAACGGCTCGGCATCGGCCCCGCCGACCTGCACGCGGTGAACGAGCGGCTGGTCTACGGCCGGATGACCGGCTGGGGCCAGGACGGCCCGCTCGCGCCCACCGCCGGCCACGACATCGACTACATCGCGATCTCCGGCGTGCTGTCGATGCTCGGCCGCGAGGGCGGCAAGCCGACCCCGCCGATCAACATCCTCGGCGACTTCGCCGGCGGCGGCCTCATGCTCGCCTACGGCGTGCTGCTGGCCCTGTTCGAACGCGAGCGCACCGGGAAGGGCCGGGTGATCGACGCCGCCATGGTGGACGGCGCCGCCCTGCTGTTCTCGATGTTCTACCAGGCCGCGCAGAGCGGCTTCTGGGGCCCGCGCGGCACCAACCTGCTCGACACCGGCGCCCCCCAGTACGACACCTACGAGACCGCCGACGGCGGCTTCCTGGCCGTCGGCTCGCTCGAACCGCAGTTCTGGGACGCCATGGTGAACCTGATGGGCCTGACCGGCCTGCCCGACCGCGACGACAGGACGCAGTGGCCCGCGCTCAAGGCCCGGCTGGCCGAGGAGTTCGCCAAGCGCACCCGTGCCGAGTGGGAGGCCCTGTTCGAGGGCTCGGACGCCTGCGTCTCGCCCGTCCTGTCCATGGCCGAGGCCGCGCGGCACCCGCACAACGTCGCCCGGGGCACGTTCGCCGAGGTCGGCGGCGTGACCCATCCGGTGCCCGCGCCGCGCCTGCTCGGCGTGCCGGACCCGGACCTGTCGCCGGCCACCCGCCTCACGGACCTGTCCGCGTGGGGGCTGCCGGCGGCGGAGGCGGAGAAGCTGCGGGAGCAGGGCGTGCTGGCCTGAGCCTTCGTCAGGGGCGGGACGTCGCCGGTCGCGCGTGGGCGGCGTAGTCCTTGAGCCGGATCGAGTCGTGCAGGCGCACCCCCTTGCTGCTGATCTTGGTGGCGGCCCTGGTGAGGGCGACCGGCAGGTGGTTGACCAGGCGGATGCCCTGGGTGAGCGCCCACACGTCGAAGCGGCTCCCGGGGACGATCCCCCTGGCCGCGCGGCGGGCGAAGGCGCGGCTGCGGCGCACGTACTCGCCGATCTCGGCCTCGTAGGCGGGATAGGCCGTGCGGTGGTCGCCGCCGTGCGCGGCCAGCTCGCCCGCCAGCACGTACGCCCCCACGACCGCCAGGCTCGTGCTGCCGCCCACGGCCGGCCCCGGGCAGTAACCGGCGTCGCCGGCCAGCGTCACCCGGCCGCGCGACCAGGAGTCGAGCCTGAGCTGGGTGATGGAGTCGAAGTAGAAGACGGACGTGCGGTCCACCTCGTCCAGGATCCTGGGGACCTGCCAGCCTAGGCCGCCGAACCGCTCGCGCAGCAGTTCCTTCTGCCGGGCCACGTCCCGGTGGTGGTAGTCGAGCGGCTCCGGCGTCCTGAACAGGAAGCCGGCGCGGGCGTCGTCCATGTGCGCGGCGCTGTAGACGGCGGCCATGTAGCCCTCGCCCGCCATGGCCTCCATCCGGCCGTCGAGCCCCAGGAAGTTGGGGACGGAGGCGACGGCGAGGTACGCGCCGATCCAGGCGGCGAAGCGCTCCTCGGGGCCGAAGGTCAGGCGGCGCACGTTGGAGTGCAGTCCGTCGGCGCCGATCACCAGGTCGAAGCGGTCCTGCCGGCCGCTGTCGAAGCGCACCTCGCCGTCCTCGGCGATCGAGGCGATGGAGTCGCCGAAGACGTAGGCGGCGTCGTGCCGGGTGGCCTCGTGGAAGACCTCGCTCAGGTCGTCGCGCATGATCTCGACGTGCCGGTCGGAGACGGCGCTGAGGATGCGGCGCAGCTCCAGCTCCACGGGCCGCGCCCGGCCCTCGCGGTGGACCCGGAGCCAGTCGGTGCCGGTCTTCTTCGCCATGACCGGCTCCAGGAGCCCCATCTTCTCGACGATGTCCATGGCGGGCCGGAACAGGTCCACCGCGTGGCCGCCCGACTTTCTGAGCGCCGGGGCGCGTTCGACCACCGTGACCTCGAAGCCGTACCTGGTCAGCCAGTACGCCAGCACCGGCCCGGTGACGCTGGCTCCCGAGACGAGGACCTTCATGGCCGCCTCCTTACTTAACGGTTGGTAAGTACACGCTAGCACGCGTCCTTACTTAACGGTAGGTAAGGGATAAACTTCAGGCATGCCCAGTGACACCAAGTCCCGCATCCAGGCGGTGGCCCGCGAGCTGTTCGCCGAGCAGGGCGTGCAGAACACCAGCCTGCGCCAGATCTCCGACCGGCTGGGCATCACCAAGCCGGCGCTCTACTACCACTTCGCCTCACGCGACGACCTGGTGCGCAGCATCGTGCAGCCGCTGGTGGAGGACTTCGAGCGCTTCGCCGCCAGGCAGGAGCCCGGCGACCCGCGGGCGCTGCTCGACGACTACTTCGAGCTCATGTGGCGCCACCGCGACGTGACCGGGATGATGGTGCGCGACATCTCGATCCTGGCCTACCTCGACCTGGGCCAGCGCATGTTCGAATGGCGGCGCGAGCTGATCGCCCTGCTGCTCGGCCCCGACCTCACGCGGGCCCAGCAGATCCGCGCCACACTGGCGCTCGGCGGCATGGCCGACTGCACGGTCGAGTACGCCGGCCTCCCCCTGGAGGAGGTCAAGCCGACGGCCGTCGCGGCGGCGGCCGAGGCGCTCGGCCTGTGACTCCCCGGGCCTAGACGGCCACGTAGAGGTCGGCGCCCTCGAAGTGATGGACCTCCAGGTCCGTGGTGAAGGCGCGGGAGGGCTGGCCGCCCGACTCGGTGTGCTGCCACACCTGCTGCCACGCCTCGATCAGCGCCTGCGGCAGCTGCCCGCGGGCCGCCAGCCGGATCGACTTCGCGGCCGGCACGCGCACCGCCACCATGCCCTCGGGCAGGCGCGGCACCGTGCGCACGCCGATGCCGACGATCTGCGTGTAGGCGCCGGTGTGGTCGCTCTCGTAGTCGGTCAGCACCGCGTAGAGGTTCTCGTCGATGCGGCCCGGCACGTGCGCGAAGGCCCCCGGCGCGCCCGCCCGCTGCCACAGCGCGGGCAGCGCGGCCCGCGCCGGATCCGCCTCGTCGGCGTTCGTCGTGCGTACGGCGAAGCCCACGACGGTCAGCTCGGCCCGTTCGACGATGTCCACGACTTACCTCCCCCAAATGTGTCCCCGGCCGATCATAAGCCCCGGAGAACGGGGGAAACCCCTTGTTGGACCTGTCACCCCATAAGATGGATGAACGTGAAGTTTCTCAACGACCAAGAGCCTCGTTACGATTTGACTTACAGCGACGTGTTCATGGTGCCGTCGCGCTCCTCGGTCGGATCGCGGCTCGCGGTCGACCTCTCCACGAATGACGGCACGGGCACCACGATCCCCGTCGTCGTCGCCAACATGACCGCGGTCGCCGGCCGCCGCATGGCCGAGACCGTGGCCCGCCGCGGCGGGATCACCGTGATCCCCCAGGACATCCCCCTCGACGTCGTCGCCGACGTGGTCGACTGGGTCAAGAAGCGCGACCTGGTCCACGACACGCCGCTCACCCTCACCCCGCACGACACCGTGGGCGAGGCGCTGCAACTGCTGCCCAAGCGCGCCCACAACGCGGTCATCGTCGTCGACTGGGACAACCGGCCCGTCGGCGTGGTGACCGAGGCCGACTGCCAGGGCGTGGACATGTACACGCAACTGTCCGAGGTCATGTCGAGCGAGCTGCTCACGCTACCCGCCGGACTCGACCCGCGCGGCGCCTTCGACCGCCTGCACGAGGGCCGCCACCGCCTCGCCCCCATCGTGGACGACGAGGGCCGGCTGGTCGGCATCCTCACCCGCACGGGCGCGCTGCGGGCCACCCTCTACCAGCCCGCGCTCGACGCCCAGGGCCGCCTGCGCATCGCCGCAGCCGTCGGCGTGAACGGCGACGTCGCCGCCAAGGCCAAGGAACTGCTGGAGGCCGGGGCCGACTGCCTGGTCGTGGACACCGCCCACGGCCACCAGGAGAAGATGATCGCCGCCCTGCGCGCCGTCCGGGCGCTCGACCCCGGCGTGCCGGTCGCGGCGGGCAACGTGGTGACCGCCGAGGGCGTGCGCGACCTGGTCGAGGCCGGGGCCGACATCCTCAAGGTCGGCGTGGGCCCGGGCGCCATGTGCACCACGCGGATGATGACCGGCGTCGGGCGGCCGCAGTTCTCGGCGGTGCTCGAATGCTCGGCCGAGGCCCGCCGGCTCGGCAGGCACGTCTGGGCGGACGGCGGCGTCCGGCACCCCCGTGACGTGGCCCTGGCGCTGGCGGCCGGGGCGTCCAACGTGATGATCGGCTCGTGGTTCGCCGGCACGTACGAGTCGCCCGGCGACGCCCGCACCGACGCCGACGGGCGCAAGTACAAGGAGAACTTCGGCATGGCCTCCTCCCGCGCCGTACGGCTCAGGACTGCCGAGGACTCCGCCTACGACCGGGCCAGGAAGGCGCTGTTCGAGGAGGGCATCTCGACCTCGCGCATGTACCTCGACCCCAAGCGGCCCAGCGTGGAGGACCAGATCGACGGGATCGTCGCGGGCCTGCGGTCGTCGTGCACGTACGCGGGCGCGGCGAACCTGGAGGAGTTCCACCAGCAGGCCGTCGTCGGCATCCAGAGCTCCTCCGGTTACGCCGAGGGCATGCCGCTGCACCAGAGCTGGTGATCCACCGGCACCGGTGACGTGCCCTTTCTCCCGGCTTCGGGCGGCCCGGCGCCGGGAGAAAAGGGCGGGCATGAACGACGGCCGTACCCCGACGGCATAGAGTCGTCGGGTTATTGTCATCGTCAACAGGAGCACATTCGTGGCACTCGAGAAGCCCGAGATCGACTTCCCCGAGGGCAACCCGCCCGCCGACCTGGAGATCGTCGACCTCGTCGAAGGCACTGGCCCCGAGGCCAAGCCGGGCCACAACGTCAGCGTCCACTACGTGGGTGTCTCGTTCTCGTCCGGGGAGGAGTTCGACGCGTCGTGGAACCGCGGCCAGGCGTTCGAGTTCCCGCTCGGGGGCGGCCGCGTCATCGCGGGCTGGGACCGCGGGGTCGCCGGGATGAAGGTCGGCGGCCGTCGCAAGCTGGTCATCCCGCCGCACCTCGGTTACGGCGACCGCGGCGCGCCGCCGCGTATCAAGGGCGGCGAGACGCTGATCTTCGTGGTCGACCTGCTCGGCGTCAGCTAGACCGGGAACGGGCGGGCCGCCGACGGCGGCCCGCCCGGCTACCCCTGCTTTGGAAAACCCGGGACATATCGGGTGGGGAAATGTCGGCGTGGTGAGGCACGATAGCGGTGTGCTTCTGATCGACGTGGTCCGGACCTCCGACGCGGTGACGCGCACCTCCGCACGGCTGGGCAAGGTCGGGCATCTGGCCGAGCTGCTCGCCCGGGTCGGCCCGGACGAGGCGGAGATCGCCATCGCCTACCTGTCGGGCGACCTGCCGCAGCGCCAGATCGGCGTGGGCTGGCGCTCACTGGAGGACGTCCCGCAGCCCAAACTCGCCGCAACCGCCACCCTCACGACCGTCGACGCGCTGCTGACCCGGATCAAGGCCGTCTCCGGCCCCGGCTCGCAGGCGGCGCGCAGAGCGCTGGTCGCCGAGCTGTTCGCCGGGCTGACCAGCCAGGAGCAGCAGTTCATGCGCAGGCTGCTCAACGGCGAGCTGCGCCAGGGCGCCCTCGACGGCGTGATGATCGAAGCGCTGGCCAAGGCGTCCGGCGCGCCGTCGGCCGACGTGCGGCGGGCGCTCACCCTGCGCGGCTGGCTGCCCGCCGTGGGCGCGGCGGCGCTGACGGGCGGCGTGGCGGCGCTGCACGCGTTCAAGCTGGAGGTGGGGCGGCCGGTCTCCCCCATGCTCGCCGGCAGCGCGCCCAACGTGGCCGCCGCGCTGGAGAAGGCCGGCTCGCCCGCGTCCCTGGAGTGGAAGCTCGACGGCGTACGCGTGCAGGCCCACCGCTCGGGCACGCAGGTGCGGGTCTTCACCCGCACTCTCGACGACATCACCGCGCAGGTGCCCGAGCTGGTCGAGGCGGTGCTCGGGCTCGACGCCGCCGACCTGGTGCTCGACGGCGAGGTCCTCGCGCTGCGGCCGGACGGGCGTCCCCACCCGTTCCAGGTGACCGCGAGCCGCGTCTCCAGCAAGACCGACGTCGCCAGGCTGCGCGAGCAGACCCCGCTCAGCGTGTTCTTCTTCGACGCGCTGCGCGCCGACGGCGCCGACCTGCTCGACCTGCCGTACTCCCAGCGCCAGGAGGCCCTGGCCCGCGCCGTCCCGCCCGGCCTGCTGACGCCGCGACTGATCACCGCCGACGTGGCCGAGGCGGAGAAGTTCTTCACCGACGTGGTCAAGGCGGGCCACGAGGGCCTGGTGGTGAAGTCCCTGTCCTCCCCGTACGCGGCCGGCCGGCGCGGCGCGGGCTGGATCAAGGTCAAGCCCAGGCACACGCTCGACCTGGTCGTCCTGGCGGCCGAGTGGGGCCATGGCCGGCGCGAGGGCAAGCTGTCCAACCTGCACCTGGGCGCGCGCGACCCCGAGGGCGGGTTCGTCATGCTCGGCAAGACGTTCAAGGGGCTCACCGACGAGCTGCTGGCCTGGCAGACCGAACGCTTCCTCGAACTCGCCGACGGCCCCACCGACGAATGGGCGGTCAAGCTGCGGCCCGAGCTGGTGGTGGAGATCGCCTTCGACGGCGTGCAGCGTTCGCCGCGCTACCCCGGGGGGATGGCGCTGCGCTTCGCCCGGGTGCTGCGCTACCGCCCGGACAAACGCCCCGAGGACGCCGACACCGTCGCCACCGTCCGCTCCCTCATGCTCTGACCACGCCCGCCGGGCGGCACGTCCACAGCACAGACCCCTTGGAGGCAACCGAGGGGTCACCTGCCGCTCCCGTCGCTTCCCCCTGCACACTCCCGAACGCCCTGCACATCCGCACCCAACAACCGCCGCCCCACCGCCTTGCCGACAGCCCCTCGCACCCTTCCCCGTACGGAACTGCACACCCAAGAACAGGCACCGCGGCGAGTGCGGCGGCGAGGAGGAGGTTGGCCGTCTTGTCGCCGTGCTCTGCTGTTCATGGCGTGAGGATGCCCTCGGTCACGACCTGAGGGGCGGGTTGGGCCGTTCGCGGCCTTAGATCATGGTCAGCCCAGTTGCGGCCTTAGATCAAGTTGCGCCCGTTTGTGGGCTGCGGTCGGGTTGGCCGGAGGCGTGGTGTTAGACGAGTTCTGTCGTTCTTCGGAAAGCCCAAGATCCTCGGCGTACGCTCGGCGTTCTGGGCCTCTTGCGCCCTTAAGTGAGATATGTCACTGTATGTCGCATTAAGTTGTCTTTACCTGCTGTTTGTCGCATATGTTCTTCCTCGCCCGCCGGATCCCCCATCCCTTGCGGGCGGACAGGCCGTCACACGCCTCCCACCCCCCATGACCTGGCCTTTCCCTTTCCTGTCCCCTAGCTAGGACCGTGGTTTACCTTGGGCCAGCACTCCCACAAATCGTCCCCCAACGACCGCAAGCTCTCCCCGGGCAAGCGCCGCTGGACCGCCATCGCCGCTGGGGCCGCCGTAGTGGCCGCCGCCTCGACCACCGCCTGGGCCGCCGTCGGCAACGACGCCCCTGGCACCACCGCCGCCAAGGACGCCGCCACGGCGACCACCTCCACTGGCACCCCCAACCCGCCGGTCGCGGCCAACGTCTCCCAGGCCAGGACCACTACCCCGGCTCCCGCGGCTTCGAGCCCCAGCGCCTCGACCTCCACTGCTTCGGGGCCGAGCGCGAAGGGCGTCCCGAACTCCCCGCACGGCGCCAACCCCGCGCCGAAGGCCCCCGCCGCCGCCCGGCCCGAGGCCACCGAAACGTCGGCCTCCGACACAGCCTCGTCGGATACGGCGGCATCCGACCCGGCAACGTCCGACACGGCGACGTCCGACTCGGCGAAGAAGACGACCAAGACCGTCAAGCCGGTCAAGCTCCGGGCCACGAAGCCGAAGGTCCGCGTCCTGTCCTCCGGGACATGTGGCGCCTCGTACTACGGCGAGCCCCAGATGACGGCCAGCGGCGAACGCTTCAACCCCTCCGCCATGACCGCCGCGCACAAGACCCTTCCGCTGGGCAGCCGCGTCCGCGTCACCAACCCGCGCAACGGCTCGGCGGTCACCGTACGCATCAACGACCGCGGCCCGTACGTGGGCGGCCGGTGCCTCGACCTCTCCAGGGCCGCGTTCGACGCGATCGGCAGCCTGGGCGCGGGCGTGATGACCGTCCGCTACGAAGTCCTGGCCCGCTGACCGCGTTCGGTCTCTCCCCTCAGCCCCGCCCCGCTCATTCGTCCCCTGGGGGCGGGCCGGGCCCTCCCCCAACACCGGCCCCCACGAATCCCACAAATGCGCCGATCCTGACTGCGGCATCCCAGCCCCGATCGCCGGCCTCTATCGGAGGGCCGGGGAGCTGGGGAAATGGAACCGCGACATCGGGATCGGGGTGTTCGGGGGGCGGGCATCGGTCTCCCGGGGGACCGAACCCGGAATGTCGGAGCTGCGACCGGAATGCCCGGAGGGCTGGAACCCGAGGACTGGGCCCCGGATGTCCGGGAGCTTCGACCGGGATGCCTGGAGGACTGGGTGAGAACGGCTTCCGGACATCACCGACATCCGTCGGGCCGTTACCGCAGCCCGCGATCCGAACCCCTGCCCCCTGCTCTTCCAGACGTCCCCGAATCACTCGGCCCCGCTCCCCGGACGTCTCCCCGATCGCGGGCCCGACACCGCGGTTTCGATGGCACGGGCCCCCGACCCGAAATCCCCGCACCCCAATCCCCCGGGGACGCCCCCGACCTCCCCGGACGTCCCCCGACGTCCCTCAGTCCCGATGCCGCGGGTCCCGCTCCCCTGCCATTCCCGGACGTCCCGACATCCCGCAGGCCCGCTCCCCGGACGTCTCCCCGATCGCGGGCCCGAGACCGCGGTTTCGATGGCTCGCCCCCCGACCCGAAATCCCCGCACCCCGATTCCCCGGGGGCGCCCCGATGTTCCCTGACGTCCCCCGACGTCCCACGGTCCAGATCCCCGGGTCCCGCTCCCCTGCCATTCCCGGACGTCCCCCGACATCCCACAGGCCCGCTCCCCGAACGTCTCCCCGATCGCGGGCCCGAGACCGCGGTTTCGATGGCTCGCCCCCCGACCCGAAATCCCCGCACCCGGATCCCCCGGGGACGCCCCCGACCTCCCCGGACGTCCCCCGACGTCCCTCGGTCCCGCTCCCCGGTCTCGAGCCTGAAACCTCAGGGCCCCCGACCCGGTATCCCCCGCCCACCCGCATCCCCGGACACCTCGATGCGGTACCGATCCCGTGACCCCTCAGGCCTCCCGACCTGAAATCCCCGGACCATGATTTCCCGGGGACGCCCCCGATGTCCCCGGACGTCCCCCGACGTCCCTTGGTCCGGGTACCGCGTGTCTCGGCCCCGGTCCCCCACGATTCCTGGGACGTCCCCCGACATCCCTTGAGCCCGATCTGAGTTCCCCGGGTCTCGGCATCGCTTGGTCCTGATCCAGATCCTTGGACGTCGCGATCCATCTCTCGGATATCCCCCCGATATCCGGTACCCGCGAGGCCCCCGCATCTGCGATCCGCGCGTCCGTCTTTTAGCCGCCGCCGCGCGTCGGCTTCTCCGACCCGTGCGCACGCCGCCGTTTCGTCGAGAGCAGGCTCCCCCGCGTGCTGCCGGGAGGCGTTACTTGACCAGGCGGACCGTTAGCGGGTAGCGGAAGCTGCTCTCGGCCAGGGCTGAGATGCCACCGACGATGCCCAGGACGACGGCGCCGACCCAGATCACCGGCAGCAGCACGATGCCGATGACGGTGAGCGGCAGGATGCAGCTCGCCCCCACCACGGTGAGCTGGAAGTTCAGGGCCTCCAGCGCATGCCGCCGCAGGTACGGAGAGGTCTTGGCCGCCGTGAGCAGCAGGATCAACGGGCCCACCACCGGGATCCCGATGGCCATCAGCAGGTGGCCGAGGGCGGCCTGGACGCGTTCGTTGCTCTCCGGAGCCCGCTCCGGACGGACCGGCCGGGGCATCGGCGGCGCGAATCTCGGCACCGCCATCGTCCCGTACAGCTCGTTCATGATGGGCATCAGGTCGCCGTGCGTACGCGCCGTCATCGCACGTTCCAGCCGGTCGTCGAACTCCAGCTTGTCGAAGCGGCCCTCCGCGTAGGCAGCCTTGACGTGCTCGACGACGTGCTCTCGGTCCTGGTGGGTGACGCGCAGATGAGCTGGCGGCACCTGTCCCGGCCCGGGGGTCTTGGGTACCCCAGCCATGATGGTCATGCCTCTCCTTGGAATCGGCAGTCAACTTTCATACTGCGTCCTCGGAGCCGGACGTGCCATCGGGAGAAACCCCGAGCTGTCCCCGAGATCATCCCCGACACCGGCGCTCCGGACGGTATAAAAAGGATCCATGAGATGGCGAGACCGCTACGGTATCCGTCGGCTGCGCGGGCAGAAGATCGCGCGGTTCGACCGCGAGGCGACCGATGCCGACATCGAAGCGCTCATCGCCTTCGCACGTTCGCGGCGTGGCGTCGAGTTCTACGTCGAGCCTGAGACGTTCGCCACCGACACGACCGCTGTGGCGGTGGCCGACGACGGCGAGTGGACCAGGCGCAGGGTCGGGTCGCCCGCGGTGATCCACAAGGTGGCCCGAGATCTGGCGTTACCGGTGTACGACGTGCAGCTGACGGGCTATCCCCCTCGGATGCGTGCTTACAACGAGCGCCGGCGCCGCGAAGAAGGCAGCCTGTAGTTCCGGCGGAAGGGGTGCTGGTGGAGGCCACCGGCACCCTTTCTTCATGCGCTCCCGCCCGGCCCCCGGTGCCGGTCGGGCCCCGGCGGGGGCGGGACGTCGTCGAGCAGGCCGAGCATGGGGATCAGCCAGCCGCCGTTGGCCGGCCCCATGGCGGTGTCGAGCTCGGCGGGGCTGGGCAGGCGGTCTCGGACGACGGCGGGTGAGAGCAGGCTCTGCAGGGCGTGCATCAGGAGATTGGCCATCGAGTAGTGGGGGTCGGTGGTGAGGGCGCGTTCGAGGGCGATGGTGGCCAGGATGTTGTCGCCCGTACGCCAGGCCGCCATGGCCAGCAGGGAGGCGGCCGGCGGGACGAAGCGGGGCTCCAGGCGGCGGGTGAGGTCTTTCCACAGAGGCAAATGGGCCTCGCGCATCATGGTCCAGGCTTCGTCGCGGACTCTGATCACGGTCAGGGCCAGGCCCAGCCGGGCGGCTGCGATGTCGTCGAGGCGGAGGCCATCGGCGGGGGCGGTCAGGGTCGCGCGGACTTCGGCGAGCGCCTCGGCGACGTAGCCGCGGGCGAAGGTGTCCAGGTCTGGGGCGGCCACCAGGCGGGCGCGGACCTCGGCGACGGCGGTGGCGGTGGCCTGTCGCATCGCCATGCGGACCGGGCCGGCGGCGGGGGCGATCGTGCGTTCGAGACTGCGGCGGTCGGGGAGGGCGACCAGGCCGCGCATGGTGGCCTCGGCGGCGATCTGGCTGGTGGTCGGGTCGTACGGGGTGCCTTCGGGCGGGCAGCACCGGGGCAGGTCGCAGACGTAGGACCAGTAGCGGCCTTCGTGGGCGCGGAGCGCCTCGCCCACGCGGATCTCCGATGCGGCGGCGAGCCGCCTGGCCTCGTCGACGGCGGGTGTGACCGTGTCGCCTCTGCCGTAGCCGACGATGACCAGCTCGGTGACGCCTTCACGGGACAGCAGGCCGGGGAGGGGGTCGAGGGTGCCCCGGGGGAACGGGAGGTCCCACCTCGCGGCCACCTTGGCCTGGCCCCGGTGGAGGCCGACCACGACCAGGCTGTCGTGGGGGTGGAAGCCGACCAGGTAGGGGACGGCGGCCAGGATGTCGGCCGGGCTGGTGAGCGTGAGGCAGGGGGCCGGGGCGTTGGTCGTCATGAGCGTCAAGGGTGCCGGGGAGGCACGCCTCGCGAACGCCCGAGCGCGGTTCTGTGGATGACGAGCGCCCCGACGGCCCCCCTGTGGACGACCTCGCACGAATGGAACAAACCGGCAGGTCAGGCGGCGAAGCCGGAGACGGGGATCAGGCGGGTGGGGGGTCACGCCTGTGAGGGGTTACGCGGGTGGGAGGTCACGCCGGTGGTATCGCGCGGGTGGGTTATGCCGGTGGGGTCAGGTGGGTGGGGTTGGTGGGTGGGGTGGGGGTTGTGCGGGCGCGTACGAGGAGGGCGGCGCCGGCCACCGCGGCCGGCATGGCCACCACCGCCACGAACGGCACCAGGAACAGCAGGAACCCCACCACCCCGAACCCCAGCGTGGTCGCCATGTTCCGGCGCAGCAGCGCGAACCGTTCCTTCCTGGCCACCCCCCGCCTTTCGAGGGCCAGCGTGGTCAGCTCGACCGTCAGGAAGAACCCGGAGACGAAGGCGCCGACCACGGGCACCACCGTCTGGCCGATCACCGGCACGAACCCCAGGAAGAACAGCGGCACGGTGAACAGCAGCACGTAGAACAGGGTGATCAGGCTGTCCCTGATCGAGCGGGGCAGCGTACGCCACCACGGCTGCTCCGCCGCGCCGGGCAGCGGGTCGGCCTCGGCCGAGAGCCGTTCGTAGAACGGCTCGCCGATCGCCAGCGTCAGCGCCGTGAACGTCAGCACCGCCAGCGCCAGCCCGCCGAGGAAGATCGCGATGCCGACCAGCGTGCGGAACAGGTCGGCCCAGCTCCACGAGTCGGCGAACGGGGTGAAGAACTCGGCCACCTCGCGCGCGTGGGTGCCGAGCAGGATCAGCGCCGCCACGTAGACGGCGAACGCGATCATCGCCGGGATCAGCCCGAACAGCCACCACCGGCCGTGCCGCGACACCCATCCGAGACCCTGGAAGAAGAAGCCGACGCCGGCGGCGAAGTCGCGCAGAGATCGCATGCCCGGCAGGCTAGCGCCAGAACGACGTGACCGCGTAACCCAGCTCGTCGAACAGCTCGCGCAGCAGCGGCAGGGACACCCCGAGCACGTTGCCGTGGTCGCCCTCGATGCCCTCGACGAACCAGCCGCCGCGCCCCTCGATGCTGAACCCGCCGGCCAGGCCGAGCGGCTCGCCGGTGGCGACGTAGGCGGCGATCTCCTCCTCCGACGGCTGGCCGAAGCGCACCACGGTGGTGGCCACCTGCGCCGCCTGCCGGCCGGTCGGCACGTCGATCACGCAGTGGCCGGTCACCAGGCGGCCGGTGCGCCCGCGCATGATGCGCCAGCGCTCGACGGCCTCCTCGGGGGTGCCGGGCTTGCCGTAGGGGCGGCCGTCGAGTTCGAGGATCGAGTCGCAGCCGATGACCAGCCCCTCCTCCAGCCCGCTCGCGACGGCCTGTGCCTTGGCCTTGGCCAGGACGAGGCTGAGCGCCGCCGGCGAGTGCGCGGAGAAGGCGTCCTCGTCGACCCCGGAGACGATCACCTTGGGGTCGAGGCCGGCGTTGCGCAGAACGGTGAGGCGGGTGGGCGAGGCAGAGGCCAGAACGATCACCGTCCCAGCTTACCGAAGGCCCGCGCGGTCACCAGTCGTGGTTGGGGGTGCCCCTCGCGGGCTGCCGGTCGGCCGGGTCGTACGGGCCGCCCTGTGCCGGGACGGTGCCGCCGAAGATGCCGCTCAGCAGGCCGTCGAGCAGGTGGCCGAGGCCACCGGGCAGCGAGGCGTGCTCCTCGCGCAGGTCGGCGGCCAGGGCGGAGGCGTCCATGTTGGCCTTGGCGGCGCGGCCGGCCAGGAGGGACATGACCATGGGGGCGATCAGCGGGAGCAGCCGCATGATGGTGCCGGAACTGACGCCGGCCAGTTGCGAGAGCCCGGCCGCGGCCCGTTCGGTGCCCTGGCCGCCGAGGACGTGGCCGAGGATGCTGTGGCCGTCGCGGGTCAGGGAGGCCACGTCGCCGTTGAAGGGGTCGGCGTCGACGTGGTCGTCGAGGGCGCCGCGCAGGGCCTCGGCGCCGTCGGGGTGCTCGGCGTTGCGGGCCATGCCGCCGATGACGGTGCCGGCCACGGCCTCGACGACCTTGCGCGCCGTGGCCGTGTCGGTGCCGAGCATGCCGGCGATCTGGTCTACGCCTGAGTCGCCGAGCTGGGTGAGAAGCTCGTCATTCAGTGTCAAGGCAGTCCCCCGATCCGAGTCGCGGGAGACGTTCCCCGGCCGTGATCGAGGCAAGGCCGGGGTTCCCCTAAGTCTCGGGAAAGGCGGGTCTCCCGCGGGGCTCAGTCGAGGGCGGGCTGCTTGCTGCCGCTGGCCAGGCCGGCGGCGGCGTACGCGCTCGCCTCGTCGAGCGTCTCGTGTTCGAGCAGGGCCGCCACGATGCCGTCGAGCCGTTCGCGGTTCTCGGTGAGCACCTGGACGGCGCGCTCGTAGCACTCGTCCACGATGCGCCGCGCTTCCTCGTCGACGGTGGCCAGCGTGGCCGGCGACGCCTGCGGCGAGGAGCCGTCGTTGGGCAGGATGGTCAGCGGGCCGATCTTCTCCGACATGCCCCAGCGGCCCACCATGCCGCGCGCGATCATGGTGACCTGTTCGAGGTCGTTCTCGGCGCCGGTGGTGATGATGCCGTAGACGACCTGCTCGGCCGCCATGCCGCCGAGCGCGCCGGTGATGCGCCCGCGCAGGTACGGCTCGTCGTAGGCGTAGCGGTCGGTGTCGGGGGTGGACAGCGTGACGCCGAGCGCCCGGCCGCGGGGGATGATCGAGATCTTCCTGACCGGGTCGGCGCCGGGCTGGAGCATGCCGAGCAGGGCGTGCCCGGCCTCGTGGAAGGCGGTGCGGGTGCGCTCCTCCTCCGGCATCACGATGCTGCGGGCGGCGCCGAGCTGGAGCTTCTCCAGCGCGTCCGCGAAGTCGGACATGTCGACCTTCTCCTTGCCGCGCTTGGCGGCGAGGAGTGCGGCCTCGTTGACCAGGTTGGCCAGATCGGCGCCGGTCATGCCAGGGGTGGTCTTGGCGATGCGGTCGAGGCTGACCTCGCCGTCGAGCGGCACGCCGCGCGAGTGGACCTCCAGGATGGCCGTGCGTCCTGCCGCGTCGGGCAGGCCCACCTGCACCGTGCGGTCGAAGCGCCCGGGACGCAGCAGCGCCGGGTCGAGGATCTCGGGCCGGTTGGTGGCCCCGATGACGATCACGCCCTCGGCGCCGGAGAAGCCGTCCATCTCGGTGAGGATCTGGTTCAGCGTCTGCTCGCGCTCGTCGTGGCCGCCGATGCCGCCCGCGCCGCCGCGGGCCCGTCCGATGGCGTCGATCTCGTCGATGAACACGATCGAGGGCGCGACCTTGCGGGCCTCCTCGAACAGGTCGCGGACGCGCGAGGCGCCCACGCCGACGATCATCTCGATGAACTCGGAGGCGCTGGCCGAGAAGTACGGCACCTTGGCCTCGCCCGCCACGGCCCTGGCCAGCAGCGTCTTGCCGGTGCCGGGAGGGCCGGCGAGCAGCACGCCCTTGGGCAGCTTGGCGCCCAGCCTGCGGTACTTGCCGGGGTCCTTCAGGTAGTCGACGACCTCGACGAGCTCGTTCTCCACCTCGTCGATGCCGGCGACGTCGTCGAACGTGACGCGCACCTTGTGAGCCTCGACCGGCTTGGCGGCCTTGGACTTGCCGAGCCCGCTCAGGCCGCCGCCCATCATGCTGGCGCCGCGGCGCATGACCCAGATCCACAGGCCGGCCAGCAGCAGCACGGGCAGCAGCGACAGCAGCAGGTTGGAGAAGAAGCCGCGGGTCAGCGGCTTGGACGTGGTCTCCACCTGGGCCGACTTGAGCTGCTGGTCGAGCTGGTCGGTGTTGGCGAAGGCGGGGATCTCGGTCTGGAACTTGGTGTAGGACTCGTTGCTCTCGGGGTTCTTGGCCGAGCTCCTCAGGTCGCCTTCGACCGACAGCCCCTGGGCGTAGATGTCCTTGACGTTCTTCGCCTCGACCTGCTTGGTGAACTCGGTGTAGGAGATCGTCTCGACCGAGTTGTTGTCGACCAGGGAGGAGACGACGAAGAAGCCCGCGTACACCACGAGCAGGGTGACGACGAAGCGCCACCAGTTGATCTTCGGCCGCCCGCCTGGCGAACCGGGCAGGCCTTCCGAGCGCCAGGGCGGCTTGACCTTGCCCTTGTTCGGTGCCTGCGGCGGTCCAGAGCGTTCCACGGCGTCACTCCCCCACATCGCCGCATACATGATCTTTCTAGCCTAGAACACGCACTCCTGAGACGACGCGGCCAATATCACGCCAACGCTTTCTCTGCGAGTCAGGCACTGTGACGAACGCAAGTCCTGGCTTGCTCATTCCCCCGTCCATCACCACGACGGCCGCTCGGGAGGAATGTTTGCCGTATTTGACGCGGTATACGAGCATCCATCCGGTTTTGACACGTTGCGAGGCGAGCCAACTGATCTTGGAGCCCTTGGGGTGGTGGTTGAGCGTCCAGCGCGCGGCCAGCAGCGCCGTGTCGCGCGGCGACTTCTGCTCCATGATCGGCAGCGGGCAGGTCACCAGCATGCCGCGCAGCCTGCCGCCGCGCACCGCCGGCAGCACCTGCTTGCTGGTGAACGGCGCCGCCCCGTGCGTCTTCCACGGCTTGCCCAGCCGGGGCACGGCCAGGCCGGTGCGCCGGTCCTTCACCAGCCGTTTGGCCGGCCGGGGCAGGGCCATCCGCTTGACGCGGCCGGTCAGGCGGGGCACCCGCGGGTCGGCGTACAGGGCCTGCATGGCGGTGTAGCCGGGCGCGAGCGAGGAGCCCGGCGACGGCGTCGGGGTCGGCGTGAGGGAGGACGTCGGCGTGGAGGACGACGTCGGCGTGGGGGTGGCCGACGTCGTCGGGGCCGGCCCGGATGAGGCGGGTGCGGACGAGGCGGGTGCGGCCGGCGGCGCGGTTACCGGCCCCGCCACGACCTCGTCCGGCCCGGACGGGAGCGCCAGGACGATCACCGTGGCGCCGACCGCCACGGCCGCCACGACGGCGAGCCCCCGATATATCGACCGCATCCGGACATCGCCGATGCGGGAGCGCCTGGGCGGTGAAACAGGGTTCGCAGGGCGGTCTGTGGTTCTCACTCGTGAACCCTCGGTCTCATCTTCCCCATGGAGCACGACGGGAGCGTACGACATATCCCGCCATTGCGTGTGTGAAGCGACCGAAGTGCAATCATGGCGGGGTGGAACAGGTGGAACTGCGGTTCGGCGAGGACTCCCGGTTCGCCCAGACGCACACGAATCTCTCCGCGATCAGGTGGGAGCCGTCGGGACTGTGGGTGGCCGGCGACGAGACCGCCACCGTCGAGCGGCTCGCCTGGACCGGCGACCACTTCGGCGACGAGCGCTCCTTCTTCCTGGCCGACTACGTGGACCTGCCCGCCGGACGCTTCGACGAGGCCGACATCGAGGGCCTGGCCAGGGCCGACGGCCATCTGTGGGCGGTCGGCTCGCACAGCCTCAAGCGCCGAAAGGCCAAGCCGGGCAGCCCGGAGAAGTCGATCAGGCGGCTGGGCACGGTCGTCCGCGAGGAGAACCGGTTCATCCTGGTCCGCCTGCCGCTGGACGCGACCGGCGAGCGTCCGCTGCCCGGCGCGATCCTGTCCGGCGAGCGCAACGTCGCCGCCATGCTGTCCGGCGACCGCCATCTGGCGCCGTTCCTGGCGCTGCCGGGCAAGGACAACGGGCTCGACATCGAGGGCATCGCGGTCGTGGGCGAGCGGGTCTACCTGGGGCTGCGCGGGCCGGTGCTGCGCGGCTGGGCGGTGGTGCTGGAGATCCGTCCGGTGGACGACGGCGGCGGCCGGTTACGGCTGGACGGGCCGTACCGCAAGCACTTCCTCGACCTCGGCGGGCTGGGCGTGCGGGACATGTGCCCGCACGGCGGCGACCTGCTGCTGCTCACCGGGCCCACGATGAGCCTGGACGGCCCGGTCCGGGTCGTGCGCTGGCGGGAGCGGCAGGGCGGCGGGCTGGTGCCCGCGCACGACCTGGAGACGGTCCTGGAGCTGCCCTACGGCGTCGGCGACGACCATCCGGAGGGGCTGGCCGTGCTGCCCGACGGGCGGCTCATGGTCGTCTACGACAGCCCGTCGCCCGCCCGGATCACCCCGGCGGGCGGCGTGCTGGCCGACGTCTTCACGATCTAGCGACCCGTCCCAGGAGCCAGGGCGCCTCGGCGACGAACGTGCACGAACCCGGCTCGATCTCGGTGAACCCGGCGTCGCGCACCACGGGCAGCCCGGCGGCCACCTTGGCGTCGAAGTCGTCCCTGCCGGGCGCGGCGCGCACGGAGACCGCCAGGCCGTCCGCCCGCCAGGCGGCCCGCTCGGCCTCGTCGCTGGCCCACCAGGCGAGCTGCGCGGCGTGCCCGGCCTGGGCCATGGCCTTGCCCGCCGACATGGTCAGCACGGGGTTCTCCCACAGGACCGGCGGGCCGGCGGGCGGGTCGCCGGGCTCGGCGGCGTCGCTCAGCTCGGTGCCGCCCACCTGGAGCCGGGCCAGGTCCTTGGGCCAGGCGTCGAGCGGGACGGGCGGGTGCACCCGCACCTGCGCCGTGCGGTGCTCGACCGTGCGGCCGGGGAGCGCGGCGGCCCTGCGCCACTCGGCGCCCCTGGCGCGCCGCACCACCTTGCGGATCTTGCCGGTGGACTGCCAGGCGTGCAGCTCGGCGGCCCACTCCCCCGGGTCGTCCAGCAGGCTCAGCACGGCCATGGCGGCGGCCTCCAGCGCGTCGGTGCGCTCGGGGGGAGCGGCCCTCTCGATCCTGACCACGAGGGGGAGGACCATCAGTTCGGTCTCGTTCATCACCGTCTAGCATGCCGGATGGCCAGGGACATTCCCGCGGCCAGCAGACAGAGGGCGCCGGCGGCGTACCAGGCCAGGTCGTAGGCGCCGAGGTGGTCGCGGGTCAGGCCGGCGCCCACGGCGGCGACGGCGGCGCCCACCTGGTGCGAGGCGAACACCCAGCCGAACACGACCGCGCCGTCCTGGCCGTAGATCTGGCGGCACAGGGCGACGGTCGGGGGCACGGTGGCCACCCAGTCCAGGCCGTAGAACACGATGAAGATCAGCATGCTGGGCTCGGTGGTGGCCGCGAACAGGCCGGGCAGCAGCATCAGCGACAGGCCGCGCAGGCCGTAGTAGACGCCGAGCAGCAGCTTGGGGTTGACCTTGTCGCTGAGCCAGCCGGAGGCGACCGTCCCGGCGATGTCGAAGATCCCGATGATCGCGAGCAGGCCGGCGGCGACCGGCTCGGCCATGCCGTGGTCGTGCGCGGCGGGGATGAAGTGCGTGCCGACCAGGCCGTTCGTGCTCATGCCGCAGATCGCGAAGCCGCCGGCGAGGAACCAGAAGGGCCGCGTGCGCGCGGCCGAGCGCAGCACCGTCAGCGCCCGCGCCGCCGCGTTCCCGCCGGCCGGCCCGGTCCGTACGGCGCCCGCCTCGGCGCCGAACGCCGTCGTGCCCACCTCCTCGGGGTGGTCGCGCAGCAGCCACCAGACGAACGGCACCACCGCGAGCGCGGCGCCCGCCACCGTCAGGGAGGCCGCCCGCCAGCCCGGCCCCTCGGCGAGCCAGGCCAGCACGGGCAGGAAGATGAGCTGCCCCGTCGCGCCCGCCGCGGTCAGGATGCCGGTGACCAGCCCCCGGTGCCGGACGAACCAGCGGTCGGTCACCGTGGCGGCGAACACCAGCGCCATCGACCCGGTGCCGAGCCCGATGAACACGCCCCAGAACAGCAGCAGGTGCCAGCTAGCCGTCATGATCACGGTGAGCCCGCTGCCCACCGCGACCAGCAGCAGGGCCAGCGACACCACGCGGCGCATGCCGAAGCGGTCCATCAGCGCGGCGGCGAAGGGCGCGGTCATCCCGTAGAGCACCAGGTTGATCGACACGGCCAGCGAGATCGTGCCCGTGCTCCAGCCGAACTCGTCGTGCAGCGGGGTGATCAGCACGCCGGGGGTGGCGCGGAAGCCGGCCGCGCCGAGGATGGCCACGAAGGCCACGGCCGCGACCCACCAGGCGCGGTGGATCCGGCGGGTCCGCGTGGGGGCGGGGGTGGTGCTCAACGTCATGCGCCAATCCTGATTCATCGCATTTTGACGGCGCGAGTGGCCCGAAAGCCAATATGTGCAAGAATCGGGCCATGGCCCATCGTGTCGCGGTCGTCGTGCTGAACCACTTCGCCCCGCTCGACCTCGGCGTGCCCGGCCAGGTCTTCCAGTCGGCCGAGACGCCGGACGGCGAGAAGCTCTACGAGGTCGTGACCTGCTCCCCCGACCGCGAGCCGGTCCGCTGCACGGCCGGTTACACCGTGCTGCCCGACCACGACCTCGACGTGCTGGACACGGCCGACACGGTGCTGGTCCCCGGCATCCACGCGGGACGGGCGATGAAGGACGGCACGATCACCGCCACCCTGCGCGCGGCCCTGCAGGACCGGCCGCGGGTCATGTCGATCTGCACGGGCGCGTTCGTGCTGGCCGCGGCGGGCCTGCTGGACGGCCGTCCGGCCACCACGCACTGGCGCGAGGCGGCCCGGTTCGCCGCCCTGTTCCCCCAGGTCAAGCTGGACCCCGACGTGCTCTTCGTGGACGACGGCGACGTGCTGACCTCGGCCGGCGTCGCGGCGGGCCTCGACCTGTGCCTGTACGTGATCAAGCGCGACCACGGCACCGAGGTGGCCAACCGGGCCGCCCGCCGCTGCGTGATGCCGCCCTGGCGGGACGGCGGCCAGGCGCAGTACATCGAGCGCCCCCTGCCGCACGACGGCGCCGGCGGCACCGCCGCGACCCGCGACTGGATGCTGGCCCACCTCGACGCCCCGCTCGACCTGGCCGTGCTGGCCGCCCACGCCAGGATGAGCGTGCGCACCTTCACCAGACGCTTTCGCGAGGAGACCGGGATGAGCCCGGCCAAATGGCTCTCCGGCCACCGCGTCCGCCACGCCAGGCGGCTGCTGGAGACCACCGACCTCGGCGTGGAGGAGGTGGCCAGGCGCTCCGGCTTCGGCACGGCGGTCTCGCTCCGGCAGCACCTGCACGCGGCCGTCGGCGTCGCGCCGCTGACCTACCGGCACACCTTCCGCAGCTCCTGAGAGCCCCTACTCGAACAGGTCGGGCTGCTCGCGCACGATCTGGTCGTGCAGCGGCTGGTAGTTGATCCAGCCGACCAGGTCGTTGCCGATCTGCTGGTGGGTGAGCGCGGCGTTGTCGGGCTCGATGGGCACGACCTGCCCGGCGGCCTTGGCCAGGAGCTGCACCTGGGCCGAGCGTTCCATGGTGATGAACCACCAGGCGGCCGCGTCGACCGTGTCGCCGACGGTCAGCAGGCCGTGGTTGCGCAGCACGAGGGCCTTGTTGCCGCCCAGCGTCGCGGCGATGCGCTTGCCCTCCTCCAGGTCGGTCACGACGCCCGTGTAGTCGTCGAACAGCGCGTTGTCCTGGTAGAAGGCGCAGGCGTCCTGGGTGATGGGCTCGATGGTCTGGCCGAGCGCCGACAGGGCGCGGCCGTGGATCGAGTGGCTGTGGGCGGCCGCGACGACGTCGGGACGGGCCTGGTGCACCTGCGAGTGGATGGCGAAGGCGGCCTCGTTGACGTGGTAGCGGCCCTCGACGACCTGGCCCTCGTGGTTGACCAGGATGAGGTCGCTGACCCTGACGTGCTTGAACGACATGCCGAACGGGTTGACCCAGAAGTGGTCGCTCAGCTCGGGGTCGCGGGCGGTGATGTGCCCGGCCACGCCCTCCTCGAACCCGAACCTGCCGAAGATGCGCAGCGCCGCCGCGAGGCGTTCCTTGCGGTGCCGCCGCTCCTCCTCGATCGTCTCGAACGTCGGCGGCAGGCGGAAGATGAGGTTGTCCGGCATGGCTCTCCTCGTGCACAGAATGTTGTTCTGACCGCAGACTAACGCCTGAACGGCACGCCCGCCGTCCGCGACCTGGCCAGGATCACCAGGGCCTCGCCGAGCAGGCCGACGCCGATCGACAGCGGGATCGAGCGCACCTCCTCGTGCATGCCGGTGGCCAGCGCCAGCGCGCCCACGCCAAAGCTGATCGCGAACGTCACGACCCACACGACCAGCGTCCGCCAGGTGTAGCGCTGCCAGAGCTCGTTGTCCTTGGGGAAGATCTGCGTGGTGGCCGCGCGCATTGCGCCGAAGGCGACGCCGATCAGGGCGGTGACCGCCAGCCACATGATGTCGAGCGCGGTGGGGCGCAGGTCGAGCAGGCCGTGGAGGCCGATGCCGATGAGGATGACCGGCGGCGCGTACACGTCCTTGGCGACGAGCGGCTGGCCGATCATGCGCCGGGCCACGGAGTAGACGACGAGTGCGGCGATTAGTAGCACGTCCATGCTAAATAAATTAGCAGGGCCGTGCTATAAAGGACAACATGCCGAAAGTCGTGGATCCCGAGGTTGTGTCTTCGCACTGGGGGGTCTGGTGGCAAGCCGGCGATTGTCGCGCGTGGTCTGCGCATTGGCGTTGTTAACGGGTCTGGTCGCGGCCGTG